>JAYSXB010000146.1:0-10921 GCA_043717775.1 Arenimonas sp. | reverse complement strand
GCTTGTGTAAGCAAAAATGCAGCGTCCTGATTTTCACCGGTATAGCCCGGCACTACGGGCACACCATGCGAGGACATTAAATCCTTGGCGCCGGCCTTGCTACCCATTTTTCTCATGGAAGCGGCTTTAGGACCGATAAAGCGAATGCCAGCTGCTTCTGCGGCTTCGGCAAAATCGGCATTTTCAGATAAAAAACCATACCCGGGATGAATTGCCCGTGCACCGGTTTTAATGGCCGCGGCGATAATTTTATCGCCACTTAAATAACTCATCGCGGGCATGGAGCCACCAATGTAAATAGCTTCATCGGCCTGCTTTACATGCTGTGCGCCTGCATCGGCATCAGAATAAACCGCCACGGTACGAATGCCGAATTGTCGGCAAGTACGAATAATGCGGCATGCGATTTCACCGCGATTGGCGATTAAAATTTTATCAAACATTGTTTTATTCGCCTTCCCAATAGCCAATATTATTTTTTTCAAAGTTGCGAATTCGTACGGCCTTATTATCTTCAATATGATGTACTGCACCGACCTTTCCAGAATCTGGGTATTGCACTAGATCAGGCGATTGCGTCGTGCTGACACCAAGGTATTTCAGCATTAATGTGCTTGAGGTATTTATCAGTTGATGAGCCGTGCTTTCGTCACCCACCGGGCAGGCAATAAAATCGCCCGAACGAATAGGGTAGCGATGTTCACCGATGCGAACCTCTGCTTCGCCTTCAAGAATAAAAAACATTTCCTCATTGCCGTAGTGATTATGAAATGGGAACGCAGTTTTTCCGGGCGGTACTATTGTCATGTTGTAGCCCAAACGCTGTGCGCCAATATGCTCGGCAATTTCTGCCATCTCGGCACCGCGATATTTGTCGGGTGATTCATTTGGCGGCTGAGTAATCAAACAGGTTTGTAATTGGTCGAGATTGATAATGGGTTTCTTCATTTTATTCTGCCTGGTGACAGACAGCTTCTATATTGTGACCATCTAAATCGAGGATAAAAGCTCCGTAATAATTAGGATGGTAATGTGGGCGCAAACCCGGCGCGCCATTGTCTTTGCCGCCTGCGACGAGTGCCGCCTGGTAAAAAGCGTCCACCTCGGCGCGGCTTGAAGCGATAAACGCGATATGCATCGATGCACACACCGTTCCTGCTGAGTTAATCCAGAACGATGGTTTTTTATTCGAGCCAAAACCCGCATGCCAGGAATCAGTGCCGGTCATTGCCGGTGTGACTTCCATAATGCATTCATGCCCAAGTGTTTCCAGAACGCCCAGAAAGAATGTTTTGCTTTGCTGGTAATTCGAAACGCTAATGCCGAGATGGTCAATCATGTAAGTTCCTTATACCCAGTGGGCCGCACGTTTTTCCAGAAAAGCATTCAAACCTTCCTGGCCTTCTTTCGATACTCGTAATTTTGCAATTAGAGCAGCGTTTTCATGATCCAGTTTTTCTGCATTCGCCAGAGTATTTCCGCTAATGCGCAAGGCCAATTCTTTTGCTTCCTTCTGCGCAACCGGGCCACCTTTCAGTAGCCAATGCAAAGTCTTGTCGATAGCTTCATCGAGTTGCGCATGCGGCACAATTTCGTGTAGCAGGCCGATGCGTAGGGCGAGGGCAGAATCAAAAATTTCGGCACTTAAAAATAATCGTCTCGCATGACGAAAGCCAATCGCGGAAATTACATACGGAGAAATAACCGCCGGCACCAATCCGAGTTTTACTTCGCTTAAAGAAAATTTCGTGGCTTCTATGCCAATCGCAATATCACAACAGGCAATCAAGCCAACGCCGCCGCCATAAGCTGCACCGTTTACACGGGCAATGGTCGGTTTGCTCAGGTAATTTAAGGTGCGCATTAATTTGGCGAGTAGCAGCGAGTCGTGTAAGTTTTCGGATTCGCTGGCGGCCGCCATTGAGCGCATCCAATTCAAATCGGCCCCAGCTGAAAAGGTGGAACCCGTACCGGTAATAATCACGGCCCGGACGCTGTCATCACGATCCAAATCCTGCAATGCAGCAGTTAACTGGCCGATCAACTCGGCATCGAACGCGTTATGGGTTTCCGGGCGGTTCATGGCAAGCGTGGCAACGCCCGCAGGTTTGTTCAGAGTTAGCACGGCTTGCTCATCACGTTTAGGAATCCCCAATGATACCGAGCTGGCCCGGTTTGCCATAGCGGCAGCTTGTTGCGGCTTGGCATGGATGTATAATAGGAATCATTACCATTTACTTCGGAACGTGAATGTTACTCAGCGAGCTCGCTTTAGGACAAACGGCCAGTGTGGTGTCGGTTGATGACGCCTATCCAGCCGATGCCATTGCCCAGCGCTTGCGGGACCTAGGTTTTGTCAGCGGTGAATTGATCAAGATTCGCGCACTGGGGCCATTGGGTGCCGAGCCAATTCTGGTGAATATTGCCAGCTCGCAGTTTGCCTTGCGCCGAAACGAAGCCGCTCGTATCCAGATCAGCTTGACGGACACGAAATGAACGCCGCCACGCCCGCCATGAACATTGCCTTAGTCGGTAACCCTAATTGTGGCAAGACCGCGCTTTTTAACCGCTTGACCGGCGGCCGTCAGAAGGTGGCGAATTATGCCGGCGTTACGGTTGAACGTAAGGAAGGAAAATTCATCACACCATTAGGTAGATCTGTGCATGTGCTGGATTTGCCTGGTACCTATAGTCTGACGCCAGCCAGTCCCGATGAAGCCATTACCCGCGATGTTTGCATGGGGCGTTTAGCGGATGTCGGTCTGCCCGATATTATTGTCTGCGTTGCCGATGCTACCAATCTGCGTTTGCATCTTCGCTTCGTGCTCGAGTTGCAACAGCTCGGTCGCCCGATGATTTTGGCGCTGAATTTAATGGATGAAGCGGAACGTCGCGGAATCAAAATCGATTCGCAAGTTTTATCACGCGAATTAAATATGCCTGTGGTTGAAACGATTGCGGTACGTCGCCAAGGTGCCGAAGCATTGGCAAAGCAACTCGACTTGCCAACGCCTATGTCAACGGTGTTAGCGAAGAATACGGACCTGCATAAACGTGTCCGCGAAGTCATGACGATTGCCGTTGATATGCCAGCACAAGCCGATAGTCGCGGCGATAAGTTAGACCGTGCAGTGTTGCATCCCGTTTTCGGTTTATTGATTCTCGCCGTTGTCATGTTTTTAATGTTTCAAGCAGTGTTTTCCTGGGCAGCGCCCTTGCAGGATAGGGTCTCCGCCTCGATTGCCTGGTTAGGTTCAACTGTCAGTTCTGCATTACCCGCCGGCCCGCTCAATAGTTTGATTAGCAATGGACTTTTCGCGGGTCTCGGCACCGTGATGGAATTCCTGCCGCAAATTCTGATGCTGTTTTTGTTTATCCTGATATTGGAAGAATCCGGTTATCTACCACGCGCTGCTTTCCTGCTTGATCGCTTCATGTTTGCCGCAGGATTAACCGGACGCTCGTTTATTCCCATGCTATCGAGTTTCGCCTGCGCCATTCCCGGCATTATGGCAACGCGCAGCATTCAAGACCCGCGTGATCGACTCGCCACCATTATGGTCGCGCCGCTAATGACTTGCTCGGCACGTTTGCCGGTTTACACATTATTGATCGGTGCGTTTATTCCGCGTACCGAAGTTATGAAAATTTTTAATTTGCAGGGCCTGGTTTTATTCGCCTTGTATATGGCGGGAATCTTGAGCGCCATGTTAGTAAGCTATGTCATTAAAAAAACTCGCAAGGATAAAAGCGAACATGCCTTGATGATGGAATTGCCGCGTTACCGCTGGCCAAACCCGCGTGACATTGCAATGGGCCTGTGGGAACGCACCATTATTTTCATGCGCCGCGTGACCGGCATTATTTTATCGCTGACAGTCATTCTCTGGTTTCTGTCCAGTTATCCGGCACCGCCCGATGGTGCGACTTTGCCTGCAATTGACTATAGTTTTGCCGGGCAAATCGGACGTTTCATGGAACCGTTTTTTGCCCCGATTGGGTTTAATTGGCAAATTTGTATCGCCCTTATTCCCGGCCTTGCCGCACGCGAAGTCGCAGTTGCCGCACTTGCAACTGTCTATGCCATTTCCGGTGGCGATGATGTGGCAGCGCAGGCTTTATCGCCTTTGATTGCAGCGCAGTGGAGTATTCCAACCGCGTTGTCCTTATTGGTTTGGTATATCTACGCACCGCAATGTTTATCGACGCTGGCGGTTATCAAGCGCGAAACCAATTCCTGGAAGCAAGTCTTTATTTCTACCGGCTATTTGTTTGCCTTGGCCTACTTCGCCTCGTTTGCTACCTATCAAATCGCAAGGATGTGCTTATGAACTACGCTTGGGTAGAAACATTGGTAATGGGTTTGATCTTTATCGCAGCAGCCTTGTTTGCGATCAAGCATTTTTTGCCAGAGCTTTATGTCAATGGCTGGCATTTGTTTGCACGTAAAAATAATCGTGCGATTGATATCAACTTGGTTGCTGTAAACAGCGCCGATTCGTGCCAGACCCAATGCTCGGCATGTAATGGTTGCTCAAAGTAACGGCGCCTGCTTGCTGCGCCCAGATTCCTGCCCATTAACGACTCACCAAATTGTAGCGAGTAAGGTGCATGTGCCGCGCAAGTATGAGCATCCACGCAACCTGTATATGTCGCGCCGCAAGCCTGAGGCAGGCCTTACAAAGTATCTGTATAAATAGTTGATTATGACGAATTCAGATTGCTTTCGTAGGAGGCCGCTTGCGGGCGACGTACCTTCAAGACTATTTAGGTTCTTTTACATAATCAAAATCGGTATCTACTGCGCCCCCAAGGGGCCTCCTATGTATTTGTCGTTTCGCGAGAGTTTTAAGCGCATTTCCTCCAGACATGCATGGATAGCGAATCATTCACAACAAATCGAAAATAAAACACACCGCCACAGTTTATAGATCAGCTCAGGCGTGGGATATCAGGCCGCAGCCACACCAAGTGAAGTTTTTCATCAAAAAAGCTTGCAATCTAAATGAGAATCATTATTATTAGCATAGGATTTGGAGTTATTTATGCTTGCTAGCTTGCTTTTAGTGTTTCGCGAAGTTTTAGAAGCCGCCTTAATTGTCAGTATCGTGGCGGCAGCAACTCGCTCGGTCATCGGGCGTGAGCGCTGGATCGGTGCGGGAATTGCTCTAGGAATACTAGGCGCGCTGACCGTTGCTTTGTTCGCTAATCAGATTGCGAACGCTATGAGCGGCATGGGACAAGAATGGTTTAATGCTGGCGTATTGATAGCGGCTGTCATCATGATTGGCTGGCATGTTGTCTGGATGGCAAGGCATGGCCGAGAACTCGCGACCCAGATGCGATCCATGGGGAATGATGTTAGTAGCGGTCATCGGCCGATGACGGCATTGCTTATTGTGATTGCATTGGCAGTGTTACGAGAAGGCTCAGAAGTCGTGTTGTTTGGCTATGGCTTAATTGCGAGCGGCACCGATATTGGGCCGCTATTGAGTGGCGGGATTCTTGGCTTAGTGTGTGGCATCGCGCTGGGTTACGCGATGTATGCTGGCTTGCTAAAAATTCCCATGCGTCATTTCTTTAGCGCCACCAACGGTCTGATGGTATTACTTGCCGCAGGCTTGGCAGCATCGGCGGCCGGTTATTTAGTACAAGCCGATGTTTTGCCTGCACTGATTGACCCGGTATGGGATACCAGTGCTTTGCTGAGTGATGCTTCTTTCATTGGCAAAACGCTACATGTTCTTATCGGTTACAGCGCTGCACCAAGTGCCATGCAATTAGCTTTTTACGGTGCAACGGTGACTTTATTGCTCGTGGGTATGCGCGTGTTTCGTTTGCCGATTGTTAAAAACCTCAACGCGAATAAGCAAGTCAACGCTTAAAATAATTTTCATAGGAATGTTCATGTCGAAATTGATACTAATTATTGCATTGCTGTTTTCTGCCACTTTAGCTGCTGCACCGGTTGCCGAATACAAATTGACGATTCGTGATCATCGTTTCGTGCCTGCAGAAATCACTATTCCGGCAAAGACCAAGGTCAAGTTAATTATCGTCAATGAAGATGCAAGCCCGGAAGAGTTTGAAAGCCACGAGCTCAATCGCGAAAAAATTGTCACAGGCAAAGGCCGCATCACGGTGTTTGTTGGTCCATTAAAGCCAGGTCGGTATCCATTCTTTGGCGAGTTCAATCCAAAGACGGCTCAGGGCGTTCTGATCGTTAAATAGTTAAGCAGGTTGATTAATTTATTGGCTCAATCAACCGGGCCACGGCTAGTGTTGTCTAAAAATAAGCTCTAATTAAAAGGTAATTTATGAAGAACAATTTTAAAAAAGCGGCAGTATTAATTTCGATGATGTTATCAGGCATAGCAGCTGCGGGTCCGGCCGATAAAGTGTATCGCCCGATTGTAGAAAAAGGCGAAACCGAATTTGAATTTCGTGGCGGCTATCGTGACTTTAATACCGATCCTTCCGAGCATGCTTATGTGTTTGATGTTGGCTATGGCGTCACTGATCGCTGGAAAACCGAATTGGTGTTGGAATATTCCGGTGTTAATGGTTACGGCGGCAGCATGGAAGCATGGGAATGGGAAAATATTATTGTTTTAACCGAGCAGGGCAAGCATTGGGTTGATGTTGGCTTGTTCGCAGAATACGAGCACACCTTTGCTGCCGGTCCGGATGAAATAAAAATTGGCCCCATGTTCGAGAAACAAATTGGCGGCAGCATCAGTAACCTTAATCTAATACTGGAGCGTCAAGTGGGCAGTGGCGCGAGTAATGATATTGAACTTGATTACAGTTGGCAGGTGAAATGGACCGGCAAGCAGAGCCTTGAGTTTGGTGTTCAGGGCTTCGGCGGCTTGGGTGAAATTAGTCATCTTGGTGATGGCGATAAGCATAGTGTAGGCCCTGCCATTTTCGGATTGAAAAAATTAGCGAATGGCAACAAATTAGGATTTGATGCGGCCTATCTTGTCGGCCTGAATGACAATGCGCCTGATCGAACCTTCCGCTTTCAGATTGAATATGAGATGTATTAAGTATTGAGCTTTTTTGCAATAAGCCGCACCGTGACGGTGCGGTTTTTTTTTACATTCTGAAAACACCGAATCGTGATTTTACAATCGGTGCATTCAATGAAGCCGAGATAGCCAGGCCCAATACACGACGGGTATCGGCGGGGTCGATGATGCCGTCATCCCAGAGCCGGGCAGAGGCATAGTAGGGATGGCCTTGGCGTTCGTATTGGTCACGAATGGGAGCCTTGAAAGTTTCTTCTTCTTCGGCGCTCCAGGTTTTACCTGAGGCTTCAATGCCGTCGCGTTTCACGGTAGCCAGTACCGAGGCGGCTTGCTCGCCGCCCATTACGCTGATGCGTGCATTCGGCCACATCCATAAAAAACGCGCACCATACGAACGCCCGCACATGGCGTAGTTTCCGGCTCCGAAGCTGCCGCCAATTACGACTGTAAATTTCGGCACATGCGAGCAGGCGACAGCAGTGACCATTTTGGCGCCATCTTTTGCGATACCAGCATGCTCGTATTTTTTACCGACCATAAAGCCGGTAATGTTTTGCAAAAACACGAGTGGAATATCCCGTTGATTGCAGAGCTCGATAAAATGCGCACCTTTCAATGCGCTTTCGGAAAATAAAATACCGTTGTTGGCGATAATACCGACCGGGTAGCCGTGAATATGGGCGAAGCCGCAGACTAAAGTTTTGCCATAACGGGCCTTGAATTCCTGAAACTCGGAGCCATCAACAAGCCGCGCAATGACTTCGCGAATATCGAAAGGCTTGCGGGTGTCTTTTGGAATCAAGCCATATAATTCGCTGCTTGGATACAAAGGTTCTTGCGGCGTTTGCAATGCCAGCCCAATAGTTTTTTTGCGATTGAGATTGAAAACAATATTGCGGGCAATGTCGAGTGCGTGGGCATCGTTCTCTGCAAGATGATCAGCAACACCTGAAATGCTGGTGTGCACGTCGGCACCGCCAAGGGTTTCTGCATCGACCACTTCGCCAGTCGCCGCTTTCACGAGCGGTGGGCCGCCAAGAAAAATAGTGCCTTGTTCCTTGACGATAATGCTTTCATCGCACATGGCGGGAACGTAAGCACCGCCCGCGGTGCAGGAACCCATGACGACGGCAATTTGCGGAATATTTTCGGCCGACAAGCGTGCCTGATTATAAAAAATACGCCCGAAGTGTTCTTTGTCGGGAAAGACTTCGTCTTGCATTGGTAAAAATGCTCCGCCGGAATCGACCAAATAAATGCAGGGTAGGCGATTTTCAAAAGCGATTTCTTGGGCACGCAAATGTTTTTTGACGGTAATCGGAAAATAGGTGCCGCCTTTTACAGTGGCGTCGTTCGCGACCACCATGACTTCGGTGCCATGCACTCGGCCAATGCCGGTAATGATGCCGGCACAGGGTGCCTGATCATCGAACATGCCATGGGCAGCAAGCGAAGATAATTCCAGGAACGGAGAGCCCGGATCGAGCAGGGCAGTAATACGGTCGCGCGGTAGCAGCTTTCCACGTTCGGTGTGTTTGGTTCGGGCTTTTTCGCCGCCGCCCAGTGCAATGCGATGTTGCTGCTCTTCGAATGTGCTTACCTGTGACGATAAGTAGGCGTGATTTTCTTGAAACTCGGGTGATTTTGTTTCAATTAGTGACTTGATTACTGGCATTGCTAGCAGCCCATCGCGAGGGGCCTTAAGTTTAATCGCTATGCCAAGTTCAGCCTAGTACAAGCTTAGTTCACAAAAAATAGGCCAAAAAAAACCGCCGGTTTGCACCAGCGGTTTTTATCGTTACTCAGGAAAGAGAAGTTATTACTTCTTTTCTGGAGCAGCTGGAGCAGCAGCAGGTGCCATTGCATCGGCAGCAGGTGCCATTGCGTCTTTAGCATCAGCAGCGGCGCCATCAACGGCAGCAGCAGCATCAGTAGCAGCAGCGTCAACAGTTGCAGCAGCGTCGGTAGCAGCAGCGTCAACAGTTGCAGCAGCGTCAGTTGCAGCAGCGTCTACGGTTGCAGCAGCGTCGGTCGCAGCAGCATCAGTAGCAGCGTCGTCGGTTTTTGTGCAGGCGGTCAGTGCAGCGGCCAGGGCCAATGCGAGCAGGGCTTTATTCAGGGACATGGGTGTTTCCTCGTCTAGACGTTAAACAATATTGTTAATAACAAAACGTGCGCATACGGCGCACGTCCGCATATGATGACATTTTCTTTGCCTTAGTCAAGTGATTTATAGACAAATCCTTGGCAGCTATGGCTTTGTGAACGTGCATTACTTCTACGGAAGCTCGATTGCAATGGCCGTTGCTTCGCCGCCGCCAATGCAAAGTGCTGCTATACCGCGCTTTCCGCCGGTTTTGCGCAAGGCGTGAATCAGCGTAACGATTAAACGAGCACCGCTGGCCCCAATCGGATGACCCAAAGCACAGGCTCCGCCGTTTATGTTCAGTTTAGAATGGGCCAAGCCGAGCTCACGCATGGGCGCCATGGCAACGGTTGCAAAGGCTTCATTGACTTCAAATAAGTCCACATCGCTTACCGTCCAACCGGCTTTCTTAAGTACCTTTTCGATCGCCGCAACCGGTGCTGTGGTGAACCATTCCGGTGCTTGTGAATGGGTGCTGTGGGCAATGATCTTGGCCAGGGGCTTCAAACCTTTCGCCAAGGCCTGGTTTTCATCAATTAAAACCAAGGCAGCAGCGCCGTCATTGATGCTCGACGAGCTAGCTGCGGTTATTGTGCCGTCCTTCTTGAAAGCCGGTTTTAGGCTCGGGATTTTGCTGATGTCGCATTTGCCCGGCTGCTCGTCGGTATCGAATATGGCTTCACCTTTGCGAGTAGTCACCGTGACGGCAGCGATTTCGTCTTTGAATGAACCATCGGCTTGGGCGGCCAGCGCGCGTCGCACGGATTCGGCAGCGAAAGCGTCTTGTTCTTCACGGGTAAAATTATATTTATCGGCGCAAAGTTCGCCAAAGCCCCCCATCGGTTGTTTGTCATAGGGATTAGTTAGGCCATCCCAAGCCATGTGGTCGAGCATTTCGGCGCTACCGAAACGGATGCCGGTGCGCGAGCCATTCAATAAATGCGGTGCGTTGGTCATGCTTTCCATGCCACCTGCAACCACTACTTCGGACGAGCCCGCCACGATCAAATCATGCCCCAGCATGACGGCCTTCATACCCGAGCCGCAGACTTTATTAATCGTGGTGGCGCCGGCGGACAATGAAATACCGGCGGCAATGGCTGCTTGTCGCGCAGGTGCTTGACCCAAACCAGCAGGTAATACGCAGCCCATGATGACTTCGGATACCTCATCAGGCGATACACCTGACTGCTCGAGCGCGGCTTTGATCGCTGTCGCACCCAAGATCGGAGCCGGAACGCCGGTAAATTGACCCAATAACGCACCCAAGGCAGTGCGTTTTGCACCGACGATGACAACTGACATGGCAGACTCCAAGCAAGAATAATGATTAGCAAGCGCTTTGTGCGCCGCATATTATGCGCCCGTGACAGCGGCAGAGGAAATCGTTGCGTTCCGCTTGTGCCCAGTGTCAAAGCTGGTTAGCCTGAGTGAACAGGGGGAACCTATGCGTCTCGCACGTGTTGTTGTGGCGTTATCTGTATTGTTGATGCTTGCCTCGTCACTGTGCGCGCAAGAAGTTAACGCTGTTCGCTTTCAGCGCTATGGTGTTGATGATGGATTGTCACAAACTACTATTCGTGATTTGTATCAGGACCAGCAAGGATTTATCTGGCTAGGCACACAAGATGGCTTGAATCGTTTTGATGGTTACGAGTTCCGTGTTTATCGCAATGACCCGGCAAAAAAAAATACCCTCGGCGATAACCATATTGTTGCTATTGAGGCAGCCAATGGCACCGGG
>JAYSXB010000145.1:0-1650 GCA_043717775.1 Arenimonas sp. | reverse complement strand
ATTTGCGGAAATCTTTATGGCTACGATCAAACAAGACGACTTCATCCAGAGCATTGCCGATGGTCTGCAGTACATCAGTTATTACCATCCCGTTGATTACATAAAAAATCTTGCCGCCGCTTACGAGCGCGAAGAGTCACCTGCGGCCAAAGACGCAATTGCCCAGATTTTGATCAATTCGCGTATGTGTGCTGAAGGTCATCGTCCTATTTGCCAGGACACCGGCATCGTTACCGTGTTTCTTAAAATCGGTATGAACGTGCAATGGGAAGCGACTATGTCGGTCGAAGACATGGTCAACGAAGGTGTTCGCCGCGCCTACAATTACCCTGATAATAAATTGCGCGCATCGGTGTTGGCCGATCCTGCCGGCAAGCGCACAAACACGAAAGACAACACGCCTGCCGTGGTGAATATGACAGTGGTGCAGGGCGATACGGTCGATGTTATCGTTGCCGCAAAAGGTGGCGGCTCGGAAGCAAAATCAAAATTCGCGATGCTCGATCCCTCCGATTCTATCGTTGATTGGGTCTTGAAAACCGTGCCAACGATGGGTGCGGGCTGGTGTCCGCCAGGTATGCTCGGCATTGGTATCGGTGGTACCGCCGAGAAAGCGATGCTGCTTGCGAAAGAAGCCTTGATGGAACCCATCGATATCACCGATCTGCAGGCACGCGGTGCAAAAAACCGTGCCGAAGAATTGCGTCTGGAACTTTACGATAAAGTGAATGCACTCGGCATTGGTGCACAAGGCCTGGGTGGTTTGACCACCGTGCTCGATATCAAGGTAAAAGATTATCCCACCCACGCTGCCAATTTGCCGGTCGCCTTGATTCCCAATTGCGCTGCAACCCGTCATGCACATTTTGTGTTGGATGGCAGCGGCCCAGTGATGCTTGAACCGCCCTCACTGGAAGATTGGCCCAAGCTAACCTACGACAGCAGCAAAGGCATTCGCGTTGATCTGAATTCGATCACTCAAGAACAAATCATGACCTGGAAACCCGGCGACGTTTTGCTATTGAATGGAAAAATTCTTACAGGTCGCGATGCCGCCCACAAACGCATGGTAGAAATGTTGAACAAGGGCGAAAAATTACCAGTCGATTTCAAAGGACGTTTTATTTATTACGTTGGCCCGGTTGATCCAGTGCGTGATGAAATCGTCGGCCCGGCAGGCCCGACCACGGCGACGCGCATGGATAAATTTACCGAGCAAGTGCTCGCACAAACCGGCTTGATGGGCATGATCGGTAAAGCCGAACGCGGGCCGCTAGGCATTGAAGCCATCAAGAAACATCGCTCGGTCTATTTAATGGCCGTTGGCGGCGCCGCTTATCTGGTATCGAAAGCGATTAAAGCATCGCGCGTGGTGGGCTTTGAAGATTTAGGTATGGAAGCCATCTACGAATTCGAAGTGAAAGATATGCCGGTCACGGTTGCCGTCGATTCACTGGGCAGCTCGGTCCATGAAACCGGGCCGAGAGAATGGCAGACGCGAATCAGCAAGATTTCGGTGGCGGTCGAATAAATTAATTCGTGGGAGCGCCGTAAGGCGCGAATTTCTCCGAGTATCGACGATATGATGCCGATACCGTGATTGAACCCGTTGCTTCTTTTTTCATACGAATCGAAGCCTTCAGCCAACCC
>JAYSXB010000144.1:0-11049 GCA_043717775.1 Arenimonas sp. | reverse complement strand
CCAATTGCAGCTTCGGCGGCAGCCACGGTAAGAATAAAAAATACGAAGACCTGGCCCGATACTTCGGCATTGAAACGCGAGAATGCAATAAAGTTTACGTTTACGGCCAGCAACATTAGTTCGATGCACATCAGAAGTACGATGACATTTTTGCGATTGATGATGATGCCTGCAATGCTCAAACTAAACAGAATCGCACCCAGCAATAAATAATGGTTCAGACCAATCATGGCGATGACTCCTGTTTGGATTCTGCTTTCATTTTGACCAGGCGCACGCGGTCTTCGCGACGCACCATGACTTGCTTCGATGGATTCTGCGTTTTGGTACCCGTGCGGCGACGCAGGGTCAGCAATACCGCCACCACGATAGCGACCGTCAAGATAACTGCTGCAATTTCAAATGGCAGCATGAAGCGGGTGAATAAAGCTTCACCAATCCATTGAATATTACTTTTGCCCAGGGCCGTTGCAGGGTCGGTTTCCGACAAGGTTGCCCAGTTGCCGCCTTCTTTCAAACCTAGCAAGGCCAAAATTTCCAATAACATCACCGCCGCTACCAACATGCCGACCGGAAAATATTTTGCAAAGCCTTCGCGCAAAGGCGTGGTGTTGATGTCGAGCATCATCACCACGAACAGGAACAACACCATCACCGCGCCGACATAGACAAGAATCAGGGTAATGCCCAGGAACTCTGCCTGCAGCAATAACCACAAACAAGCCGTGGTGAAAAATGTCAGCACCAAACTCAATACCGCGTGCACCGGATTTTTAAGACTGATCACGCCTACCGCTGCCAGCACGGTGACGGTGAAAAATGCCCAGAAGGCGAATAATTCAGGAGTCATTGCCATGTCCTCAACGATAAGCCGCATCGGCAGCACGACGGGCTGCGATTTCGGATTCAAAGCGATCACCGATAGCTAATAACTTATCTTTGGTGACAATGTTTTCGCCGCGTTTTTCAAAATGGTATTCGTGAATATGGGTTTCCACGATGGAATCTACCGGGCAGCTTTCTTCGCAGAATCCGCAGTAAATACATTTGAACAAATCGATTTCATATCGCGTAGTACGACGCTGACCATCCGCGCGAGGTTCGGAGTCAATCGTAATTGCCAGCGCAGGACAAACCGCTTCGCAAAGCTTGCAGGCAATACAGCGTTCTTCACCATTAGGATAACGACGCAAAGCATGCAAGCCACGGAAGCGTGGCGATTGCGGAAATTTTTCAAACGGATAATTCACAGTGTAGGTTGGCTTGAACATGTATCTCAAGGTCAACCACATGCCTTTGATGAATTCAATCAACAACAGACTTTTGAGGTAGCTAAGGATGCGAGACATTCTCTTAGCTCCCTATCACGAAGATATTGTTGTAAGCCATGAGTGCTGTCACGAAAATCCAGAAAATAGTTAATGGAATAAAGACCTTCCAGCCCAGGCGCATAATTTGATCGTAGCGGTAGCGTGGAAAGCTGGCACGGAACCAAATAAAGCTAAAGGCAAAAAACAGCGCTTTAATAAAGAGCCAGCCAATAAAAGGCTGACCTAAGAAGCCCCAAGACGCAGGAAACGGCGACAACCAGCCGCCCAAAAATAATAAAGCAGCCAGGAAGCTGACCAAAATCATATTGGCGTATTCGGCCAGGAAGAAAATTGCGAAAGCCGAGCCTGAGTATTCAACATGGAAGCCGGCGACGATTTCAGATTCACCTTCGGCCACGTCAAATGGCGCGCGATTGGTTTCAGCGACGCCAGAAATAAAATAAATAATGAATAGCGGAAATAAAGGCACCGCAAACCATTCAAGAAAGCCTTGATCACCGGCTTGTGCATTGACGATGTCGGTTAAATTCATGCTACCAGCAGCCACTAATACGCCGACTAAAGCAAAACCCATCGCAATTTCATAACTGACTACCTGTGCCGCCGAACGCAAAGCTCCGAGCATGGCGTATTTGGAATTAGATGCCCAACCGGCCAGAATAATTCCGTAAACGCTCATAGAAGTTAGCGCCAACAGCATCAACAAACCGGCATTGACGTTGGCGAGCACCATGCCGTCGCTAAACGGAATCACTGCCCATGCGGCGAATGCCGGTGCCAGTGCAATTAAGGGTGCCAAACGATATAAAAACGGACTGGCGCTACTCGGAAGAATCAATTCCTTGAATAGCATTTTGAATACGTCGGCAAACGCTTGGATGAAACCGATGCCAAAAACTCCGCCAATAAATTGCGGACCTTTACGAACATGCATCCAGCCAATCACTTTACGTTCGAATAATGTGTAAAACGCCACAGACAAAATTAACGGCAAGGTAATTGCGATAATTTTTATCAGGGTCCACACCAGCAAACCGAATGTGCCAAAAGTTAAAAAGAATTCGCGCATGGGGGCAAATAATTCAAGCACGTTTATGCCCTCACCAAGCTTAGACCGGCAGTCGCTGATAGCGGCGCGGTGGCTTCATACGACGATTCAATCCAGACAGCGCCTTGCGGAACCCGTATCGATACTTTGACAGGCAGAGCGGCCGAACCAACACCATCGCCCAATTTCACGATTGCGCCTTCAGACACACCACGAGCTAAGGCATCTTCTGGATGCAAGATTGCGGCAGCACCGAGCGTCAACACATGTTCGTTTAAGGAAGTAGCACGGCGCAATACTGCATCGCCACGGTAGATCGGCGTAGTCACGACACGTTCCAGTTCACCGGCTTTAATTTCTGGCGTTGAATTCGAAGTACCAGTACCTGATTTTGCTATTTGTGGTTTTAATTGAGCGCGCAGACCATTCAAATCAGTGTAATCAAATCCTTTCAAATTTAATTTATCGGCCAATGCACGCAGCACGCGCCAACCGGCGCGAGCTTCACCCGGCAACTTGCCAGCTGCCGAAGTGTATTGAGTTACGCCATCCAGATTGGTCAGCGATGCTTCGAGTTCCGGTAACACACCGATTGGCAGAATTACCTGCGCAAGCGACTTCAGCTGTTCCGAGGCATAGGCGGTGAATGCAATCACTTTCGAGTTCGACAAGGCTTTGAATGCTTGCGCATTATTGGCGAAATCGTATTGCGGCTCGATACCGTATAAAACATAAGCCGACATGGATGTTTCCAGCATGGCAGAAACATTTTTTGCATTCGCCGTTGGCAACACACCGTGTTGTGACAAACCAATAGCATTCGCACCTTGTGGAATGCGATTTATTTTTGCACCTGTTGCGGCAGACAACTCACGAACAGCTGCATGAATCTGCGAAGCCTGTGCATGATTCTCGGCAATTTCACCGAGCAAAATAACGGCGCTGCCCTCCGCTGCTTTCAAAGCTTCAAACAATGCCGCTTTTTCACTGGTTACATTGGAAACTGTTTTCGCAAGCTGCGATGGCTTGATAATTTGTTTTCCAGCCAGCGAAAAAGTAAATTCAAAATCAACAGGATTGATCACGAATACTTTTTGGCCGCGTTTGGCTGCTTTGTGCAAACGCTGATGCAGCAAAGGGACTTCGTGACGAATATTGCAACCGATGATCAAAACGACTTTTGCTTTTTCGATATCGGCAACCGACATTTCGAATTTTTCGGCGATGGCGTTATCAGCGAAATCGAGTTGTTTCAGGCGGTGATCAATATTGGCAAAACCCAGCGCCGCCAAACTCGAGCCTTCCTCATTGGAAGTTGCCGGATGCACTAACACACCAAGGTCACTCGCTTGCGTGGCTTTCAGGATTTCGGCCGTAGCGTTCAAGGCTTCGTCCCAGGTCGCAATACGCCATGCATCGCCATCACGCAGCATAGGCTGCGTCGCACGATCTGCGGCATACAAACCTTCATGCGAATAACGATCACGGTCGGACAGCCAGCATTCGTTCACGGCTTCGTTATCACGCGGCACGCCGCGAACCACTTCATTGCGATGAACATGCAAAAACATATTTGAGCCCAGCGCATCGTGGTAACCGACGCTGTCACGCGCGGTCAATTCCCAGGCGCGGGCTTTGTAGCGATAAACTTTATTGGTTAAGGCACCAACCGGGCAAACATCAATCACATTGCCCGACAATTCGGTCATCAAAGGCTTGCCATCGTAGGTGCCGATTTCAAGACGTTCACCGCGATTCATGCCGCCTAATTCATAGGTACCGGCGATATCGGCAGTAAAACGAACGCAACGCGTGCATTGAATGCAACGCGTCATGTCGGTAGCCACCAGCGGGCCCATATCTTCGTCGCTGACGACACGTTTGCGATCAACGTAACGCGACACGGAACGACCATAACCCATCGACACATCTTGCAGTTCGCACTCGCCACCTTGATCACAAATTGGACAATCGAGTGGATGGTTAATCAGCAGGAATTCCATCACGTTGCGTTGCGCATCGAGCGCACGTTTGGTTTGCGTGTAAACCTTCATGCCCTCCATCACTGGCGTGGCACACGCAGGTGCCGGCTTCGGCATTTTTTCTACATCGACCAGACACATGCGGCAGTTGGCAGCGATCGGTAATTTTTCGTGATAGCAAAAACGCGGAATCGCCATGCCGGCTTTATCGGCGGCATGAATAATCATCGAACCTTTCGGCGCCAACATCGGCACGCCGTTTATTTCAATGTTTACGCTGTCGGGTGGTGTGTTCGGGATTGTGGGCTGGGCGCTCATGCCGCCTTCTCCACAACACCGGCTTGCTCGTCATCGACCAGAAAACGCTTATTGACGATGGCGTACTCGAATTCATTCCAGTAATGGCGCAGGAAGCCCTGCACGGGCCAAGCCGCAGCCTCACCGAAGGCACAAATGGTATGGCCTTCAATTTGTCCGGCAGCGCCTTTGAGCATATGCAAATCATCCATCGTCGCTTTGCCTTCAACGATGCGGGTCAGGATGCGATACATCCAGCCGGTACCTTCACGGCATGGCGTGCATTGACCGCAACTTTCCTTGTAATAGAAACGTGCAATACGCTGGCAAGCGCGCACCATGCAGGTGGTGTCATCCATCACGATAACTGCGCCCGAACCCAAACCGGAACCGGCTTTTTGAATCGAGTCGTAATCCATGGTGCAGGCCATCATATTGTCGGCAGGCAATACCGGCATGGATGAACCGCCGGGAATCACCGCTTTCAATTTGCGACCACCGCGAACACCGCCAGCGAGTGCAAGCAAATCCGCAAAGGATGTGCCTAGACGAATTTCAAAATTGCCGGGGTTATTGACATGACCCGACACCGAAAATACTTTCGGTCCGCCATTATTGGGCTTGCCTAAATTCAAAAACCATTCGGCACCGTTGCGGATAATCGCTGGAACAGATGCGTAGGTCTCGGTGTTATTGATAGTTGTTGGCTTGCCAAACAAACCATAGTTCGCGGGAAATGGTGGTTTGTAACGCGGCTGGCCTTTTTTGCCTTCAAGCGATTCCATCATCGCGGTTTCTTCGCCGCAAATATAAGCACCGGCACCGAGCGCACTCCAGATATCAACGTCAATACCCGAACCTAAAACATTCGTTCCTAACCAGCCGTTCGCGTAGGCATCTTTCAAGGCTGCTTCAAAATGTTCGTAAGGCTCGTGGTGGAATTCACCGCGCATATAGTTGTAAGCCTTGGTGCAGCCAGTGGCGTAACAGGCAATCGCCATGCCTTCGATCACGGCATGCGGGTTGTAACGAAGAATATCGCGGTCTTTGCAAGTGCCTGGTTCGGATTCATCCGAATTACACAAAATGTATTTTTGACCCGGTGCCGAACGTGGCATAAAGCTCCACTTCAAGCCGGTCGGAAAACCAGCACCGCCACGGCCACGCAAACCACTCTGCTTGACCATGTCCACCACTTGTTCGGGTGGAATTTTTTCGTCGAGAATTTTTTTCCAGGCCGAATAGCCACCGGTCTTCAGGTAGCTTTCGTAAGACCACGGCGTATCGAAATGCAGCGTGGTGTAAACCACGCTATGTTCTTGCGGCGCTGGGCCAACCGGGCCGAGATGTTCGTTATGAGCCATCGCTTCGTCCTTACTTCAGTCCGTCGAAGAGTTCATCCATTTTCGCAGGCGTCAGGCGCTCGTGATAATGGCCATCAATGACCATCATCGGCGCAGCTGAACAAGCGGCCAGGCACTCTTCTTCAATTTTTAATGTGATACGACCATCGCTGGTCGTGCTACCGTTTTTGCAACCGAGTTTTTTCTCGGCGTGCTTCACTAAATCTTCTGCGCCATTCAACCAGCAACTGATATTGGTGCAGATGGCCACTTTATGTTTGCCGACCGGTTCCAGATCGAACATCGAATAAAAAGTCGATACTTCGTAAGCCCAAACCGGTGGAATTTCTAAATACTTTGCAACGGCCGCCATTAGCTCGTCGGTCAACCAACCGCCGTTTTGTTCCTGTGCTGCCATCAATGCCTGAATAACCGCCGAGCGTTTACGATCAGAGGGAAATTTCGCCACCCAATGATCGATATGTTCACGCGTATGCGCAGTCAGTGCGACCATGGGATCGACATCCAAACACGCTGCAAAATTGCCGGTAGCCTTCATTAACTATTTTTCCTTAACGATCTATTTCGCCGAACACAATGTCATACGTTCCGATCATTGCCACCACATCGGGCAGCATATGACCGCGCACAATCGCGTCCATCGATGAAAGATGGGCAAAGCCCGGCGCTCGAACTTTCAAACGGAAGGGTTTATTGGCGCCATCTGAAATCATGTAGATACCAAACTCGCCCTTGGGTGCTTCAACAGTGCTATACACCTCGCCTGCGGGTACTGAATAGCCTTCGGTGAATAATTTGAAATGATGGATCATGGCTTCCATGTCATCTTTCATTTCTTCGCGCGACGGCGGCGACACTTTGAAGTTTTTGGTCATCACCGGGCCAGGATTACGCTTCAACCAATCAATACATTGTTTGATGATGCGATTGGATTGGCGCATTTCTTCAACGCGCACCAAGTAGCGGTCATAGCAATCGCCCTGTACACCGACTGGAATATCAAAATCGACTTTATCGTAAGCGGCATACGGTTGTTTTTTACGCAGATCCCACGCAACGCCGGAACCGCGCAGCATCGGGCCGCTCATGCCCCAAGCTTTTGCCATTTCGGGTGACACCACGCCGATACCCACAGTGCGTTGTTTCCAGATGCGGTTATCGGTCAGCAAGGTTTCGTATTCATCGACGCGACGCGGAAAATCGTCAGTAAAGGCTTCGAGAAAATCCAAAAGCGAACCTTCGCGCGATGCATTAACGCGTTTGAGTTCGTCACCTTTACGCCATGGTGATTCTTTGTATTGCGGCATGGTGTCTGGCAAATCGCGATAGACGCCGCCCGGGCGGTAATAGGTCGCATGCAAACGCGCGCCAGAAACCGCTTCGTAGCAATCCATTAATTCTTCGCGTTCGCGGAAGGCGTACAAAAACACTGCCATCGCACCAAGATCGAGACCATTCGAGCCAATCCACATCAGATGATTCAAGATACGGGTAATTTCATCGAACATGGTGCGAATATATTGCGCACGAATTGGCACTTCCAATCCCATCAGGGTTTCGATGGCGCGAACATAGGCATGTTCATTGCACATCATCGAAACGTAATCGAGGCGATCCATATAGCCAATCGATTGATTGAAGGGTTTGGACTCGGCTAATTTTTCGGTGCCGCGATGTAATAAACCGATATGCGGATCGGCACGCTGTACGACTTCGCCGTCCATCTCTAAAACAAGACGCAATACGCCGTGAGCGGCCGGATGTTGCGGGCCGAAATTTAGGGTGTAGTTACGAATTTCTTGTAAACCGCTCATTTTTTCACCTGCGCAGTTTGCTCATTACTCGATTGTGGCCAGCGTGAATCCTCGCGGATAACGCGCGGCACGCCGACACGTGGGTCAATCGATACTGGTTCATAGACAACGCGTTTTTTCTCTTCGTCGTAACGCACTTCTACATTACCAATCAGCGGGAAATCTTTGCGGAATGGATAACCCACAAAACCATAATCGGTAAGAATGCGGCGTAAATCCGGGTGACCTTCAAACACGATGCCAAACAAGTCGAATGCTTCGCGCTCAAACCAATTAGCGACTGGATACAAATCTACTAACGTGGGCACAATCGGCAAACTGTTATCGGGCGCAAAACAGCGAAGACGCAGACGTTTATTATTTTTGATCGATAACAAGTGCGCGACGGCAGCATAACGATTCGCCGGACCCAAACCTTGCGGACGATTTGCCCAAGTAAAACGCCCCGGACCTTCGGCATCGACGCCACGCGAAAAGCCTTCCGAAGAAACCTCGGTAGTTTCCCATTCGTCGTCGCCATAACTTAAATAGTCGACGCCACAAACATCGACCAAACATTCGAATTCATAATCTTCTTCATCGCGCAAAGCTTTTGCGACGATACTGAAATCGGATGCTGCAACTTCAAGTGTAGTTTCGTCGCGGGCTTCAATTACACGCAGAGCTTTTTCACCGAAGCGCACTTTGAGTTTTTCTGCCAATGATAAGGTTGGTTCTACCATGATCTGCTCTGCGTCCTGTCTTATCGGGCAATCGTGTTGGTGCGACGAATTTTTTTCATCAGCTGCAAAATGCCGTACACCAATGCTTCTGCTGTTGGCGGGCAACCGGGCACATAAATATCAACCGGTACCACGCGATCACAACCACGCACAACCGAATAAGAATAATGATAGTAGCCGCCGCCATTGGCGCAGCTGCCCATCGAAATCACCCATTTAGGTTCGGGCATTTGGTCATACACTTTGCGAAGCGCGGGTGCCATTTTGTTGACCAAAGTACCGGCAACAATCATGACGTCCGATTGTCGTGGCGATGGACGAAACACCACGCCAAAACGGTCAAGGTCCAAACGCGATGCACCGGCGTGCATCATTTCTACCGCGCAACAGGCCAAGCCAAATGTCATCGGCCACATTGAACCAGTGCGCGCCCAATTCACCAAGGTATCGATATTGGTGGTGACAAAGCCATGTTCTAGCAAAGGGTTGTCGCCTTCCGGGCGCAGGATGTCATCAACCGAAGCAATCGGTTCCGGGTTGTTCATCACGCGCGAAATAGTTTGTATCACTCCCATTCGAGCGCTCCCTTTTTCCAGATATAAACAAAGCCCAACACTAATAAGCCCATGAAAATACCCATTTCCACCAGGCCTGCCATGCCTAGACTTCTAAAAATAATCGCCCACGGAAATACGAAAGCGATTTCCAGATCAAAGGCAATAAATAGAATGGCTACCAAGTAGTAGCGAATATCGAACTGCATGCGGGCGTCTTCAAAAGCTTCGAAGCCGCATTCATAGGGAGAGAGTTTTTCGCTGGAAGGCCGTTGTGGTCCAAATAGACCGCCCAGCACCATCAATGCAATACCAATGACGGTTGACACCGCCAAGAACAGAAGTATGGGCCAATATTCGCTTAGCACTCGCGTCCCCTGCTTTGCGCCCTTGAGCGCGTTTATGCCGCCGTTCGTTTGAACGGCGATGCGTCCGTAACAATAACAATGTCGTTGTGAAAATATGGTGCCCAAAGGGGGACTCGAACCCCCACGACCTAAATCGCTACCACCTCAAGGTAGTGCGTCTACCAATTCCGCCATCTGGGCATGGTTGGCTTTGTCACCGAAGCAACAAAGCCGTCAAATTATATCAGCGCAAAAGCTTATTTGCTTCCCTGTTCGGCAGGTTTTGCAGCTTCTTTGTTATCTTCCGGTGTGCTTACCGGAGCTGCTGGCGGCGCTAATGCTGGCGCTGCAGGCACGACGCTTGGAAGCGTTACGTCTGGTTTTGCTGCACTTGGCGAAAGCGACGGAGCTTGAGGTACTTCCGAAGCTGGAGCTTTTTGCGCGGCTTGTTCGGCTGAAATAACACCACCGCCAGTCGTTGGTGCTTTATTTTCGTGACTGACTTTCCACGCCATAAATAAACTCAGCGAGAAAAATACAATCGCCAAATTACGGGTCGATTTGGAAAGAAAGTTTGCAGAACCACGTGAACCGAAAACAGTAGAAGAAGCACCGCCGCCCAAACCACCGGCCGAAGCACTGCCTTGCTGCATCAGAATCATGACGATCATGGTCAAAGCGACCAGAACAAATAATACTTTTAAAAATATATCCAACATATTCAAATCAACCTTAAATCAAACATTTACTGCGCTGCGGCAGAAATGATTGCCAAAAAATCCTGGGCGACCAAGGAGGCTCCCCCAATCAGGCCACCATCTACGTCCGGCTGTGAAAATAGCTCGGCTGCATTGGCGGGTTTAACGCTACCGCCGTATAGGATTGGCAGCGAATCCGCAATTTTAGCATCGTGAGCACGTAATTCGCTACGTATAAAGGCATGAACTTCCTGAGCCTGTGCTGGAGAAGCGGTTTTTCCGGTGCCAATAGCCCATACCGGCTCATAGGCAAGCACCGCGTTGGCAAAGGCTTGCGACCCACAAATATGCAGCACAGCATTGATTTGTCTTTCGATGGCCCACTCGGTTTGCCCGACTTCGCGCTGGTGCAATGATTCACCGACACAAAATATCGGAATTAAACCGGCTTTTTTCGCAACCGCAAATTTACGTGCGACCAGCTCATTGCTTTCATCATGAATATGACGGCGCTCGGAATGCCCGACTAATGCATAACGACAACCCACATCAAGCAGCATGGTGGCCGACACTTCGCCGGTGAAAGCGCCCTCCAGGTTCACACTATGATCTTGCGAGCCAAAGCGCAGACCCGAATTTCCATAATGTTCGGTTAACTCACTGAGATAAGGCATCGGCGGCAAAATGGCGATCTCAACGCCCTCCTGCGCAGGCTGTGCGATGATCGCATTGAGTAATTCACGAGCAGAAGCGCGACTGCCGTGTAGCTTCCAATTACCCGCCACAATTTTCTTGCGCATGGTTTAATCCTGGTTCTGCAAAGGGTTAATCGAGGCGTGAATCATACTCTCTGCGACATCTTCGGCAAAATCGGGATTAAGGGTACCTCTAT
>JAYSXB010000143.1:0-4307 GCA_043717775.1 Arenimonas sp. | reverse complement strand
TTGTAGTCCGGACGGTGCGCTAATGGAACTTAAAGAATTAATATCAAAGTCAGAGGGTGATTTGAAAGCCCATCTGTTGGATTTGCAAAAAGAGCAGTTTTCGCTCCGGATGCAAAAAGCCACCGGCCAAATGACCAAGACCCACGATATCCGCCGTGTGCGCCGCGAAATTGCTCGCTGCAACATGCTGCTGACTGCAAAGAAGTAAGGGCGAGCTATGAGCGAAACTGCCAAAACGCTACGCACGGTCGAAGGCCGCGTTGTTAGCAATAAAATGAACAAAACGGTGACGATTCTTGTCGAGCGCCAGGTGAAACACGCCTTGTACGGTAAGTACATGCGTCGTTCGACCAAGCTGCATGCGCACGACGAAGAAAACGTTTGTAATGAAGGTGATGTCGTTCGCATTAGCGAATGCCGTCCACTCTCGAAAACCAAGAATTGGCGCGTGGTGGAAGTCATCACCCGTGCAGCTCAATAACTCAGGAGACCGATCATGATCCAGACCCAAAGTTATTTGCTGGCTGCCGACAATTCCGGTGCGAAAGAAGTGATGTGCATCAAGGTGCTCGGCGGTTCAAAACGTCGTTATGCCCATATCGGTGACGTGATTAAAGTCTCGGTAAAAGCTGCTATCCCTCGTGGCAAAGTGAAGAAAGGCGAAGTCTATGACGCAGTGGTTGTTCGTACCCGTTCGGGTGTGCGCCGCGCTGATGGTTCGTTGATTCGCTTTGATACCAACGCCGCCGTTTTATTGAACAATAAACAAGAGCCGATCGGCACACGTATTTTCGGGCCAGTAACCCGTGAGTTACGTACCGAGAAGTTCATGAAGATCGTCTCGCTTGCACCTGAAGTGCTTTGAGCTGAGGAATTTAAATGAACCGTATCCGTAAAGGCGACCAGATCATTGTGATCGCAGGTGCCGACAAAGGTAAGAAAGGTGAAGTGGTACGTGTTGCCGGTGACAAAGTCATCGTGCAAAACGTCAACATCATCAAGCGCCACACCAAACCCAATCCTCAGGCTGGCGTAGCTGGTGGAATTGTGGAGCGTGAAGCGCCTATCCATATCTCCAACGTAATGTTGTTCAACTCTGCCGATGGCAAAGGTGATCGCGTTGGTTTCAAAGTGCTTGAGGATGGACGCAAAGTGCGTGTGTTCCGCTCAAGCGGTGAGGCGATTGACGCCTAAGGAATGATGTAATGACTACTCGCTTAGAAAAATTTTATAAAGATGAAGTTGTGCCGAAGCTGATGAAGCAATTCGGTTACGAAAACATCATGCAAGTTCCGCGCTTGTCCAAAATCACCCTGAACATGGGTGTGGGCGAAGCGGTCGGTAACAAGAAAATTCTTGAAAATGCCGTCGCCGACATGACCAAAATTTGCGGTCAGCGTCCAGTCACGACAAAAGCTCGCGTTTCTGTTGCCAGCTTCAAGATTCGTGACGGCTGGCCAATCGGCTGCAAAGTAACTTTGCGCCGTGCCCGCATGTATGAATTCTTTGATCGCTTTGTCAGCATCTCGCTGCCGCGCGTTCGCGATTTCCGTGGTGTTTCTGCCCGTTCGTTCGACGGTCGCGGCAACTACAACATGGGTATCAAGGAACAAATCATTTTCCCTGAAATTGATTATGACGCCGTTGATGCAATGCGTGGTATGGATATTGCCATCACCACGACCGCTAAAACCAACGAAGAAGCAAAAGCGCTGTTAGAAGCCTTCCGCTTCCCGTTCCGCAACTGATACTCAGGACCTGACCCATGGCTAAGACCTCAATGGTAAACCGCGATTTGAAGCGCATGAAGCTGGTGAAGAAATTCGCTGCCAAGCGTGCCGAATTGAAAAAAGTAATCAGCAGCGTGTCGGCTTCTTATGAAGACAAAATCGATGCTTCCACCAAGCTTCAAAAACTTCCACGTGATTCATCACCTTGCCGCGTACGTAATCGCTGCGCGCTGACCGGTCGCTCACGTGGTGTTTATCAGAAGTTTGGTTTGGGCCGCAACAAGTTACGCGAAGCCACGATGCGTGGTGACGTTCCAGGCCTGCGTAAGGCTAGTTGGTAATCGTTAGGTTCCCGCTCGCGGGAACCCGGCGGATATCGGTGCACATAAAAAAGGTAATGAAACAATGAGCATGACTGATCCTATCGCCGACATGTTGGTGCGTATTAAAAACGCACTCGCCGTCGGTAAAACGCAGGTTTCTATGCCTGCATCAAAAATGAAACTCGCCATTGCCACCGTCCTGAAGGACGAGGGTTACGTTGGCGAATTCCGTGTGATCGGCGAAGGCGCACGCGCCACGCTTGAAATCGCATTGAAATATTATGAAGGCAAGCCTGTAATCGAGCGCATTGAGCGCGTATCACGTTCGGGCCTTCGCAGCTATCGTGGCAAAGACGATCTGCCGAAAATTCTCGGCGGGTTGGGCGTTGCTATTATTTCCACATCCAAAGGTTTAATGACCGATCGCCAGGCCCGCACTGCGGGTGTGGGCGGCGAAGTCATTTGCCTCGTGGCTTAAGGAGTTTCCTCATGTCACGCGTAGCTAAAAAACCAATTAACTTGCCAAAAGGCGTTGAAGTTTCCGTTGCCGCTAGCAAACTTAGCGTCAAGGGCAGCAAGGGCACCTTGTCTCTGGCGATGCCAGCCAATGTTGAAATCAAGAATGACAACGGCATCATCACGATGGTACCTGCGACTGATGACGACATGGCTATGGCCGGTACCATTCGCGCCATTCTGTCAAACATGATTGTCGGTGTGTCCGAAGGCTTCACTCGTAAACTTGAACTGGTTGGCGTGGGTTATCGCGCGAACATGACAGGTAACGATTTGAATCTGAGCTTGGGTTATTCGCATCCGGTAGTTTTTGCATGCCCAGAAGGCATCACCATCACCACGCCAACCCAAACTGAAATCCTCGTCACCGGTGCTGATAAACAGCGCGTCGGTGAAGTGGCCGCCAAAATCCGCGCGTACCGTAAACCAGAACCTTATAAGGGCAAAGGCATTCGTTACTCCGGCGAGAAGATCATCATGAAGGAAGCCAAGAAGGCATAATGCGGATCCTTCCGCAAAAGCCTGGCCATCCGTGGCCAGACTTTTTAAAAAAGCCATCAGCTTACTCAAGGAAATTATCATGTTAAAGAAAATTGCCCGCATTCGTCGCGCCAAAACAACTCGCTGCCACATCCGCGATTTGGGTGTTGCTCGTTTGTCAGTTCTGCGTTCCGGCCAACACATTTACGCCCAGGTTTTTACTTCTGACGGCGCCACTGTTCTGGCTTCTGCTTCAACTCTGCAAGCTGAAATCAAAGACGGCCTGAAGAACTTTAAGAATAAAGACGCTGCCGCTAAAGTGGGTAAAGCCGTCGCCGAAGCAGCGCAAGCGGCCGGTATCGTTAAAGTTGCTTTCGATCGTTCTGGTTACCGCTTTCATGGCCGCATCAAGGCACTTGCCGATGCAGCTCGCGAAGCTGGCCTACAGTTCTAATAAACCCCGTGCCTGAATCTTTATCGATTCGGGCACATGTTGTTAAACCATAACTATAAGCGGCAAAGCCGCAAAATTAAATCAGGAAGAAAATTATGAGTAGTAATGATCGTGATCGTGGTCGCGGAGAAAGCGACGATGGTTTTATTGAAAAATTGGTTGCCGTTAATCGCGTATCCAAAACCGTTAAAGGTGGCCGTCAGTTTACTTTCACTGCATTGACGGTGGTCGGTGACGGAGCAGGTAAAATTGGTTTTGGTTATGGCAAAGCACGCGAAGTGCCAGTCGCTATTCAAAAATCAATGGAATACGCCCGCAAGGCAATGGTCAATATCGATTTGAACGACGGTACTTTGTGGCATGCCGTTAAATCGGGTCACGGCGCGGCGCGTGTATTCATGCAGCCAGCCTCCGAAGGTACCGGCGTGATTGCTGGCGGTGCCATGCGCGCTGTAATGGAAGCGGTCGGCGTGAAAAACGTCCTCGCCAAAGCCGTCGGTTCACGCAATCCAATTAATTTGGTTCGCGCCACCATCAAGGGCTTGAGTTCCATGCAATCGCCTAAATTTATTGCAGCCAAGCGCGGCAAAAAAGTAGAGGAAATTACTCATGTCTGATAAAACCGTTACCGTCCGTTTGGTTAAAGGCTTGCGCGGCGCTCAAGGGCGTCATCGCTTATCGGTTAAAGCGCTCGGCTTGAATAAAATCAACGACGTTCGCGTATTGAAAGATAGCCCGCAAGTGCGCGGCCTGATCAACACAGTTCATTACCTGGTTCGTGTCGAAGACTGAACGAGTCAAGGA
>JAYSXB010000142.1:0-4309 GCA_043717775.1 Arenimonas sp. | reverse complement strand
AAACCATCAAAGCCCGTCGCGATGATGCAGCAAAATCGGCTTATCAAAAGGCTGAAAAATTTGCTGTCGATGCCGATCGTAAAAAAGGCGCTGCGTGGCTTGCTTTGCGTGACGGTTTGCCTGCTTTGTTGATCGCACGTTTACAAAAAGATACCAGCGAACTCAATAGCAGCGGCATCGCCAATACCAAAGCCTTGGCAGGGAAATTAACTATCGAACAAAGTTTATTGGAACCGGCGTGGTCAAAAGCCAACGTCATGCCGCAACCACGCATTGGCGACATTGTAAAAGCCGACGGCCCCAGCATGGTATTGAGCAGCATTCCCAATCCAGCCCGGGCCGGCTTGGCGATCATGCGCGAAGAAGTGTCCAAAGGTGAATATGCTTCTTTTGTATCGGCGACCAATCGCGCCGCCGCGGTTTGTCGTAATGCCTTTGCGTCCATGTTTTCCGGGAAAATTTCCTGGGACAAACCCGGCTTCAATCAAAGCAACGAGCACCCGGTCATCTGCGTAAGTCATGCTGACGCTGCGGCGTATGCGCAATGGCTGAGCAGACGCACAGGACTGACTTATCGTTTACCAACACAAAACGAATGGCGCAGCGTGGTGGGCTACAAGGCTGGCGATGCTTGCCGCGCCGGGGTTATTTCCTGCGGCAATAAAGGTACCGCTGCGGGTAGCGGTACGCCGTCTAGCCCGCTCGGCATTTATGATCTGCAAGGCAATGCCAGTGAATGGCTTAGCGATAACGCTGGCAGCGGCCGCTACACTGTTGCCGGCCTGAGTTGGCGCGATACTGCTAGCGCTTCCTCCACCAAAACCAGCAACCAGAACGGCGACCGCGGTTACGATGATGTTGGCTTTAGACTCTTACGCGAAGTTAGCTTGAGCGAACTGGCGAAATAGATTTTAAGCGTAGCCCGGGTCATGGCTTCATCTGACCCGGGTAAATCTGCTAAATTATCCAAGTTCTACTTACAAAAATTAACGCACGGCTCAATACAGTATTTCGATCCGCGAGCCCCGGGTCAGATGAAGCCATGACCCGGGCTACATGTTAAGATTGCCGCATGGGAAAACTACAAAAACACTTTATTACCGGCCTGCTCACGCTAACGCCAATCTGGTTGGTGTGGATTGTGTTTAAATTTATTTTTGGTTTGCTGTCCGACATGAGCAAGCCCATTATTGAGCCGGTAACTGCCAATCTTGCCGCTGCCTCACCAGAATTTCTTGGCTGGATCAGCGCACCCTGGGTACAAACGGGGATCGCATTATTGTTTACCTTGTTATTTATTTTAACTATTGGCTGGGCAGCAAGGCGCGTGGTGGGTCAACGCATGTTGCTTTGGTTTGAGCGCCTGATTAACACCATTCCGCTAGTAAAAACAATTTACGGCAGCGCGCGCCAGTTGCTGGATTTATTGCAAACCAAACCAGACGGCACCCAACGCGTAGTCTTGATCGACTTTCCGCATCGCGACATGAAATCGGTCGGTTTTGTAACGCGCACTTTACGCGACGAACTCACCGGTAAAGAAATAGCTGCCGTTTATGTACCTACAACTCCTAATCCAACATCGGGTTATCTGGAATTAGTACCGATTGAATTGGTAACGCCAACCGACTGGACGGTAGATCAAGCCATGGCCTTCATTATTTCCGGTGGTGCCATGAGCCCAGAGAAAGTGCCATTCTCGCGTAAACCCGACAAGGTGTAATTCATGATTGGTGATCATCGCTCGCAAAAATTATTTATTATTTTGGCAGCGTTTTTTGTCGTCAATGCCGTGCTCGCCGAATTTATTGGCGTCAAGATTTTTGCACTCGAAGACACCCTTGGCCTGAATGCATTCAACTGGAATTTGTTCGGCCAAAGTGGCTCGTTGAATTTTACTGCCGGCACATTATTGTGGCCGATCATTTTCATCATGACCGACACCATCAACGAATATTACGGTCGCCGTGGCGTGCGCTTTATCAGCTGGCTTGCGGTATTCCTGATTATTTACGGTTTTATCTTTGCCTATGCCGCCATCCATTTACCACCCGCAAGTTGGTGGGTAGGTGCCAGTGAGAGCCAAGGGGTGCCAGATCAACAAGCGGCCTTTGCAGTTATCTTCGGCCAGGGCTTATGGACAATTGCCGGATCTGTCGTGGCTTTTTTATTGGGCCAATTAATTGATGTCAGCGTATTCCACAAAATTCGTCGCATGACCGGCGAAAAGAAAGCCTGGTTGCGTGCAACCGGTTCCACTGCCGTTTCGCAATTAGTCGATAGCTTTGTCGTTTTATATATTGCTTTTGTACTCGGCCCACAAAAATGGTCGATGGAATTATTCTACGCAGTGGGAACACTAAATTACGTATACAAAATGTGCGCAGCCATCGCGTTGATTCCCCTGCTGTATATCGCGCGTGGCCTTATCAATTCCTATCTGGGTGAAAGCCAAGCCCGGCATTTGCGCGAACAAGCAGCGCGCGAGTAATTGCGTATTCCCGTGGGAGCGCCCGTCAGGCGCGAATGGCCTGCTGCGATGCTTGAAGTCTGTGGGTTCCGAAAAAAGCCTTCGTGGGCGATAGAGATTTTTCGCTACAAATTACCGATTTACTGACACGACTTCAGCCATGAAGAATCCGGCGAGATTTTTCGCGCCTGACGGACGCCCCCACGGAGATGGCGATTTTTTTGACCATAAAAAGTTGCTCGTGCGTTGAAAGGAGCGCCTTCTAGGCCCGAGAGCTTCTAGCTCCAACATGACTTCTAGCCCACGCCAAAGTCCGCTGGCTAGTCCATGCTCTGCGGACCCATTGGAGACCCCGCATGAAACTTTGTCACCTGAGCCTTGCCATTGCCCTCACCCTGCCCTTTAGTGCGACCACGCTATTGGCGGTGCCTTCTGCAACAAAGACTATGCAAGTTGCGCCCAGCAAATCCGAACAGCTTGAGCAACTGTATGTCGATTACTGGGAAGCTTCGTTAAAACTCAATCCGCTTCAAGCTACCTATGTGGGTGACGACCGTTTCAATGACCAACTACCGAATTTTTTCAGCCCGGAATTCCGGGATGAAAGTATTGCCTTCAGCAAGAACTGGCTGAAAAAATTTGAAGCTATCAATCCCGATGATGTCACCGGACAAACACGTCTGTCCTACGACATCATGGTGCGCAGTCTGAAACTTGATTTGGAAGGCAACCAGTTCCATACCGACTTGATGCCGCTGAACCAGTTCGGCAATATCGTCGGCTCGTTTGCACAACTGGGCTCTGGCACCAGCGCACAACCCTTCAAAACCGTGCGCGATTACGACAACTGGCTCAAGCGTGCCGGCAAAGTGCCTGAGCTGCTTGCACAGATGCAAGTTAGTATGCGCGAAGGTATGAAAATCGGTATGGTGCAACCTAAAGTATTGATGATCAAAGTGCTGCCACAGCTCGACGATATTGCGAAAGACAAGCTCGATGAAAATATTTTCTGGTTGCCAATCAAAAATATGCCGAGCACTTTTTCGGCTGCCGACAAATCACGTTTGACCGAACAATACCGCACACTCATTAGCACTCAACTCAATCCCTCCATCAAGCAGCTGCGTAGCTTCGTCAATGACGAATACCTCCCGGCCTGCCGCGATACGGTTGGCATGCAAGGCTTGCCGGACGGCCAGGCAATTTATGCCTATCGAGCTAAAGTATCAACCACGACCGATCAAACGCCCAAGCAGTTGCACGAAATCGGTCTGTCGGAAGTTGCGCGTATTCACGGCGAAATCCGCAAAATTATGGCGCAGACAAATTTCAAGGGCAGCTTGCAGGATTTCTTCCATTTTATGGATACCGACAAGCAATTTGAATATAAAAATGAAAAAGCCTTACTCGATACCTTTAATGCGCTACGTATAAAAGTCGATAAAAAAATTCCGGAATTCTTTGCCGTCACACCCAAAGCAGCTTTTGAAATCCGCCCAATTGAGGCCTTCCGTGCCGCCTCTTCTGCCGGCGGTGAATACCAGGGCCCCAGCGAAGACGGCAAGCGCCCCGGTATTTTTTACGTCAACACTTATGATTTACCGACACGTAAAACTTGGGATTCCGAAGATCTTTATTTGCATGAAGCCATTCCTGGGCATCACTTCCAGATTGCCATTCAGCAAGAGCTAACCAATATTCCGAAATACATATGCGGGTCGGTGAATACGCCTAGTTCCTTGCCCATGGTTTCGGTATATAAAGCCCAGCCTTCGGCATAGGCAGTTTCACCACCGAAGCGACGGAATTTCGGAATATTGGTTAGCTCTTGCTGAATGG
>JAYSXB010000141.1:0-28234 GCA_043717775.1 Arenimonas sp. | reverse complement strand
TCGTGTGACATAGTGCGGGCCAAAAGCTCGCTATTGGGCACGATCTCTATCAACTTAATTCTTTCTCTTAAGTCCTTCGGAAAGTTATCGTTAAACCAATCACCATAGCCCCGCAGATCGCCGCGAATAGCTAGCTGCCATTCCCCATGCAAAAGCGGAAGCGCACGCGCCAAAGCTTCAAGCCCACGCCCCGGCCCAATAGTCTGTGAGAACCAATAAAAAGAGACTAAATCTGCTGGCCGATGATCTCCAGGGTGATTAACCGCATCCTGGCGTCCACTCGAGGGAAAGCAATTAGGAATTACGCTCGGCAACGTTGTAGTGCCTGCATCATTTGCCAGCGCCGAAGCCATGGCTTGAGTCGTAGCAAAGCAGCAATATGCATTTTTTAGCAGGTAGCGCTCCAAGGCTTGGATCTCTTTAACAGGCCTGGATTTTCGATCAGCTTCAGACAAATCTTGTGAAAACCAATCTTCGAAATCTACACCAACACGATACTTATCTTGCAGCAGCTTTTTGGCTACCCAAAGACCTGCCTCAGAGTGAACCATAGTGAAGTCAGCCCGTAACTTACTTGCCGCTCTTAATAGTTCAGGCGCACCAGTGCCAAAAATACGCGGAGTGACGATTCCAAATCGCGAAAACAAGAGATATGAAAGCTTTTGTTTAACACGAACTATGAAATTCTTTTTTTCGCAATAATTAACTACCGCAAAAAAATTTACATCAAGACCTTTTGATATTGCAAGATCCTCTCTTGCTAATATCTCGTTCGACCAGGTACCGAATACATTTACTTTTGCGCCTGCCTTTCGCAATGCTGCCGCTTCTTTTTGTACTCGCGGAGCATTTGCCAAATGCCCACCAATTAAAATAGCGATAGTTTTGTTTTCAAGCGAACGCATTAGCAGAGCTCGGGTTAATTACGAGACGGTCATTCCCGCGCAGGCGGGAACCACAACTGTCGAGGTCGGCACAGCTCTTCAATTGATCTGTTCGCTGCATTTAATCAGGCTTCTTTGCAACACTAATGAAATGCGTGTACTTCATCGACTCAAATTTGTTCAAAAATAAATAGTTGACGAGAAGGAATTTTTTGCTGCAAGTGGCATATGTACCGTCTATGCTGATCAAATCATACTCGCATTGCTGGAAAAGCCTGATGATGCTCTTCTTGGTATAGAACCTTAAATGAGTCTTATCAAGAATCCCTTGATCGGTATATTGCCAATCTTGGGTTTTCAAAATATTAAAAATATTGCCATACTGCAAGACGTTGGGAATAGCGCACACCACATAGCCTCCCGGCTGAAGTATTTTTTTACACAGCGCTAAAGCAGCCTCTGGATCAACCAAATGTTCCAAGACATCATTGAAGAAAATGCAGTCGAACTTTATATCGCCAAATATATCCAGAAGCTTGTCATCAAATAAGTCGTTGATCACACGATCAAGTTTCGAGCTCGCCGCTTCTGCTGACGCTGTGTTCGGTTCGACACCCCACACTGTCAAACCTTTTTGCTTTAAAAGCTTGCCAAACTCGCCAGAGCTGCAGCCGACATCCAACACAAGATTTAAGTTTTCAGGCAGGTAACTAAGAACGTCCTCTCGTTTACCACTGAAATACTGAGATGACTTAGTTGAATATAAAGCTTGATAGTCCACAGCATGTCCTTTTCATTCTATCAACGACACATAACATCTTTATTAAACTCATTAATTTTGACCTGTTGTGGTTAAAATAATGATCCAATGGCTAATCTTTTTTGTACTTTGCAATGACTATGATATTTCCACAAAAAGCGGGGAAAATATTTGCCAGTTTCTCCGAGATTATTCTCAGGAAGTTTATCTTTAAAAACCGTTCCGGGAAAAAACTTACGCCGATACAATGCAAAACTTCATAACCATTACTCTTCAATAGTTCGTGTATTGCACTTACGTTGAATAGACGAACGTGGTGAATAATATTACGATATTCCATTGAAGCCGGATAAACACCGAACGGCACCAGAACCCTGTTTCTTAAGGAGTTAATATTCGGCGTTGTAAGGACGAGATAGTTTTGCCCATTTAGAAAAGTACTAGCTATCGAACGTAAAAATTGATCGGTATCAATCATATGCTCGATAACCTCGGTAGCAGAGACTACGCGGACATTCTGACCTACGAGCTGCACAGGCCATTCTTTCTCTGCCAAGTTTGAAGCAAAATAATTAAACTCCGTGGCTGGAAGAGCGGCTTTCAAATTCCAATCGTCAATTCCGACTAAATTACAATTAACCGACTCAGCTACAAGGTTCAGAAACTCTCCGTAATGACACCCAAGGTCCACCCAGGTTTCATTTTTTTCTATATGCAACTCTGATTTTTTTATTAGCTCGATCGTGCGAATAAAACGATAGTAGGGGTCAGAAAATATGAACCCATTTTCCTTGCTCTGCAAACCATCTTTTTCTGTTGCATAGCGAAACACTATGTCCTCTTGTATGTCTTTTTCATATTGCTTGAGAACTGAGTGTTTCATACGTGCTCCATCGGAAATTCTTTGAGTTTTTAATTAAATTGAATTATAAATTGCTAACATTCGATCAGTTGATACTTCTACCGAGAGGTTTTCACTTACATACTCTCGCGGCTGATATTTGCCCATGCGGGCATTTTCAAAAAACTGGCCAAACATCGTTTTAAATTGATCGATACCAGAAAACTTGACTCCGCAGCGATCATCAAAATACGGTACTGAGGTGGCGGGGACAACCGGTTTGTTGATTTGAAATCTATAAGGATCCAACCAGAAGCCTTGATCCCAAGCCATGACCGGCACTCCCGTTGCCAAACATTCCTGATAGGCAATGCCTTGGCTCTCATGTGCGGACAAAAAAACCATTACTTTTGCCTGAGCTAACTTAGACTTGTATTCCTCTTTGCTATATTTTCCATAAGTTACTTCAGTGAACGTCAGATTATGGGAGCGCAAATATTGTCGTATTGGCTCAACGAGCTCGCGATCAGTAATCTCGGTGTCCCAATAGGTTTTGTTATATATCAGCACATCAATATCTTTTTTTACTGCATTTGCGCTCGGCTTCCATTCATCGATGTCAATACCCGCCGGCCAAATATCAAACAACTTGTCGTCATAAATGCCGGCAGATTTTACGAAGTTCATAGACCATTCTGAATGCTGTAAAAACTTTACGATATTGTAGTCTCTGCATAAGTTGGGCAAGTCACCTGGATAGGGGAACCCTATTGCTGCAATGATTGGGTTGGATTTGTTCAGGCCGCTCACTCCCTTCTGCCCAAGCCCAAATGAAATTACTTTTTTCGACTTGCCTACAAAAAAAGTTGGTGAATTATAAGTGTAAGGAATGTTTTTTCTTTCTAGCCCCAATCTGAAATTATTGACCACTGTTTGCATGCCACTGGTGTGATGCGGTTTCCGCCCCAGTATTTTCCTGACTAAAGGTCGTATATGCCGGTCCCCCCGCACCCAGCGATCTACTTCCTCTTTATAAAAAATTTCCATGTTATCTGTCTCGTTTCACTATGCTAGAAAATTCAAATACAGAAAATCAATCTTCCGTAAACCTGACTGCATTGATATTTTCGATTTTCGGGGCCGCAAGAAACGGGAATGTACTTTTCAACGCTTTTTTACTGCTTTTTATCAGCGACTCAGTACAGACTCTCGCTATTTCAAATGGATATTCACTTTTATATTTTTCGCACGCTAGATATCGATACCTTGGGTCTTTAAGTTCCAAGCTAATATTTTTGCTGATGGGGTCATTGGACCAAAAGCCATTTGCAGGCCGTGGAAATACTATTTCCTCAGCATTGGACAAAAATGCTGCCCACCAAAGAAATGTGCTATTTGAAATGATCATTTTGTTGAATTTCTTCAGGAACATCATGTTGTCAAGTGCGCCGGGGGCACGAACAACTGCGCCATATTTTTTTACGTAATAGCGTACAAACGGATCGTTCGGCTCATTGGTGCAAATATAAACTTTTTCAAAATCCATGGACTCTAATGCAGCGTTGTAATAAGACCTTGGCAAGCCATGTTCTGGAATGTAATCGTTGCCTCGCCTCATGCCAATTACTACGTCATTTGGGCCAATATCGGCCTCTATGGTGTCTTCCAGTGTGAGCCATTCGCGAATTTGTTTTGCATAGGGCTCGTAATATTCGGCGCGTTGAAAATAACCTGTTAGCAAAATTTTTTTCTTGATCTCTAGTCTATCTAGAAAGCTTAAATCAGGCTTCTGCCCACGAAGCAGTATTGGTTTGTCATCTGAAATAACTTCTCCATCCACCAAATCATAAGTTTTCTTGAATCCTGGAATCGGTTTTGCCTGAAGACGGTAACCCATTTTTTCAGCCAGAATCCTTCCAAAAGAATATTGAAAAAGATTATTGCCCAGGTTGCCATCGTAAATTACCTCGATCATTTAAATCCCTATTTAAAAATCTATTCGTCCAGTCTTTTTTACCGCACGCACCCCGAATAAAACATGATAGACAGGGCGTAATTTTTCTCTTAGAAATTCCTTGCAGATTGATGGGTATCGGAAAGTGACATTCACCCATAATCGTGCAATCACAGGCGGGATTTGATTACCCATGACAAGCTGCAATAACTTTTCTTCTGCGCGATAAGGCCATTGCACCGTGAAATCGCCAAGGCAGTGGACAACCAGCGGTTTAATCCTTCTTGCCGGATACCAATCACGATACAGAGGGTGTGGGGGCTCGGGGTTATACAAACATGCCTGGCCGCTCAATACATCGAGGCTTACCAGTTTGGGACACGATCCAACATCCCCGTGAATGGTTCCATCGTCTTCTATGCCAGAACAGCCTTCTACGGCCATTGCAATCGACATTAGCAATTCATCGTTTGCGCTTCCCCTTAGTCTTACCAGCCCTAATTCATCGTATTTGTGTTCAAGTTCGCGAGCCTTTTCATACACTGCAGTTGCTTTGGCGCCAGGCTCTAAATAATAAATACCGCCATTGAATTTAGGTATTTCCGATACTGAAAACAGCTCACATATTTTTGCGATATCACCGAACCACTGCCCGCTGCTGATACTTCCACCGATCACCGACACCGCATGACCATCAAACCTGTCAAACACCGACTCTAATGACCCAAAGCACAAGCAATCAGCATCGATAAAAAGTGTTTGTTCAGCGGGCGCAATTTGATCTAGTTTCAACTTCATGGAAAATCCAACGCCCAATTCCCCTGGCTTGAATCTCATAAGAGATATTTCTGCCAAGTCTTTCGGAAGCTCGTCAAGACGATCCGTCACTATGAAGAATTTTATGTCAGCATTCTTGTTCCAAAGCAGATACGACCGAGCTAAAGCAATAGCCATATCAAAATAGACTCGCTTACCGGTTGCGATTGTAATTACAGCGCGTTTCAACTTCATCGTGGTCTCTTAATTTTATTGTGTTTGGCTTGCCGCTTCGACCATGTTCTTAAAGTTTTTATTAGTCGCCAACAGCTCTTGATAAGATCCGCATCCGGTCACTTTTCCATGATCAAGCTGGATTATAAAGTCGCAGCCCTGAACCGTGGTCAGTCGGTGAGCAATAATAATAATTGTCAGTTCTTTGCCCAAGCTATCAATTGTCTTCATGACAGATTGTTCTGTTGCGTTGTCCAAGGCACTGGTGGCTTCATCGAATACTAAAACACTCGCATGCTTGTACAGCGCGCGGGCGATACCAATTCTTTGACGCTGACCGCCTGATAGTCTTATTCCGCGCTCTCCAATTAACGCGCTATAGCCGTGCTCGGTATTTTCAATAAAGCTACCAATCTGCGATTGGTGTGCGGCCATTTTGACCTGTGCCAGGTCTATTAAAGAAGGCGGTACGCCGAAGGCAATGTTTTCAGCCAAACTTGCATCGGCGAGATAAATACTTTGCGGCACATGCGCCAATGTTCTTTGCCAGGCTCGAACCGATTCCCCCGTCAAGGGCAGGCCATCAACACATATTTGGCCTTCAGTGGGATTGAGCAATCCCATTAAAAGATCAATTGTCGTGCTTTTACCACTGCCCGTACTACCCACAAGCCCTATCCGGCTACCCTTCGGGATTTCGAACGACACATCATTAACCACCCACCGGTCCGTGTTGGGATAGCGGAATTTTACTGATTTAAATTCAATGGATTTTTCAAATGCGAGTGGCGTAGGCGCGGGCAACAACATTTCATCAGACATATTTTGATCAAGTAAATCGACAACGTCCTTCAATGCACCTTCATTGCCGGCGATGTTTATCCATGCGCCGTAAGCCTGCTGCAAAGAAGGCAGTAGGCGTTGAGCGCCTAGCGCCAACGCACCCAACATAGGGATGGCAACACCAATGCCACCAGGCTGCGTACTTAAGCTGTAGGCAAGGCCTGCAATGAGTAACATGCCCAGTGCTTCCATTACATAACGCGGAGCTTGAGCAATAAAAGTGTTATCGCACTGGGCCACGCGCAAAGGTAAATCTGTTTGTCGATAAATATCGCAATAAACCGTTTGGGTGCCATCCAGCAACACATCCCGTATTCCGCCCAGCCCGTCCTGAAGTGTTTTGACTAATTGGGTTTGTGCATGCGCTATTTTTTTACTGTTTTGTGCAAGTCGCCGACGGGTTGCCCATGTCGTCGTTAGATAACCTGCGCCGAAGACGAGTCCGGCAATTACTGCAATCTGTGGGTTGATTACAAATAACGAAATCGTGATTGCGATCAATAAAAGCATCGAGCTTGCCAATGTAAGTAGCGACATCATCACACCGAAGACAACGTTATTTACTTTCGTCGCAATACCACTAATCACTTCACTGCTATTACGCTCCACGTGGACTAAATAAGGTTGGTACAGCGTTTTTTTATACACAAGAAGACTTACATCGGCACCAGCGGTAAGCGTCCATCTTGTTGTCGCCCACAACAAGAGCACTCTAATCGCTGTTGCAATAAGTACTAAAGCAAAGAAACCCATGGTAAGTGGTAAATGTAATTGGTCTGCGCCCTGAATTCCCAGGAGTTCGGCAAACTGAGAAACTACCGGATAAGCAAACACGCGCTCTGGTGCAGTGAGCACAGCGATAAACGGTAGCACTGCACCCAGTGTCATTACCTCAGCAAATGCACTCACCAACATCAAGGCAATTAAAAACATAAATTGCCGTTTATGGCGTCGACTAAAATGATGCCAGAGCTTCTCAAGTAACTTAAGAATATTAGGGTTTGGTCCATTGCTCTGTAACATTAGACTGACTTGTCCGCCAGCAATGCATCGAAGTAAGCGATAGTTTTCTGAAGCCCGGCTTCCAATTGTATTTCTGGTGTCCAGTTCAATTTAGCTTGCGCCAAGCTGATATCGGGTTTACGTTGCAACGGATCGTCGGATGGCAATGGTTTAAATTCCAATTGCGATTTTGAGCCAGTTAGTTCGATCACTTTTTCGGCTAGTTGACGGATGGTGAATTCACCGGGGTTTCCTAAATTTACCGGCCCGGTGAAGCCGGGTTCGGTGTCCATGAAACGCAGGAAGCCTTCGACTAAATCATCGACATAACAAAACGATCGGGTTTGCTGGCCTTCACCAAAAATGGTAATTGGTTGGCCTTGCAATGCCTGGACGATGAAATTTGATACTACGCGGCCGTCATTAGGATGCATGCGTGGGCCGTAGGTATTAAAAATACGAGCCACTTTAATATCCAGAGCATGTTGACGATGGTAATCAAAGAATAAAGTTTCGGCGCAGCGCTTGCCTTCGTCGTAGCAGGAACGAATGCCAATAGGATTTACATTGCCCCAATAAGCTTCGGTTTGCGGATGCACTGCCGGGTCGCCATAAACTTCACTGGTGGAGGCTTGAAAAATTTTGCATTTCAAACGCTTGGCAAGGCCGAGCATATTGATGGCGCCATGTACTGATGTTTTTGTCGTTTGCACCGGGTCGTGCTGGTAATGCACGGGCGATGCTGGGCAAGCAAGATTGTAGATTTCATCGACTTCAAGATAAAGCGGAAAAGTCACATCGTGGCGAACGAATTCAAAACGTGGATTAGCGTGCAGATGTTCGATATTGCGTTTGCTGCCGGTAAATAAATTATCGGCGCAGACCACTTCGTCACCGCGTGCCAGTAGTCGGTCGCATAAATGCGAGCCTAAAAAGCCCGCGCCGCCGGTGACTAAAATGCGTTTTCTTGCTTCGTAATTTCTCATGTGTTTTCCGAAATATGATTTCTGTATTATAGCGAACGTGATTTTTGCAGGAGGGGCTTTAACGCCGATATGATTGAAGAATCGGGATTAAAACTTTTCGTACAAAAACTATGTTGCAGTTTTGTTCGCGCCTGAAGGACGCTCCTACGCGAGCAGTAGCATCGCGCCTGAAGGACGCACCAACAAGAGTGGGGGCATTCCTGGTGAGGCGCATCACCATGCCCACCGTACGTGCGGATAGCGTTGGATTTTTTCATCGGCGGTAACTAGCTGGGCATTGAGCTCACGCGCTAGAGCGACGATCATGCGGTCAGCCGGGTCCTTATGAAATTCACCGGGCAGGTTCACTGATTGGGCAGCCAGGACAGCCGTGATCGGTACGAACGAGACGCCCTCGATACTCTCGACTGCGCGCAACCACTCATCCAATTCCATCGCGAGTGCAACACGTCCACGTTCAACCAACAAGGCCAGTTCCCAAGCACTGATAGCAGAAACCATTACCTGGCCGCTGCCGGTGAGCGTGTTCTCAATGACCGTTTTTGCGCTGCTGGCCAAGCGCGCATCATCACTGATCCACCAAATTAAGGCATGGGTATCAAGCACGATCAAGCCAAGCCCTCCCAATCTTCAACGCCTACCGGTTCTAGGGGAGAGTCGTACCGCAATATCGAGCCCTTGAGCATGTCCCGCACATTAGTGATTTGAACTTGGTACTTCCGTACGATCAGGCTCGGCGTGCCGTGGTCGGTAACGATGACCGGCTCGCCGGTCATTTCAACATGACGGAAAATTTCGAGCGCATGCGCTTTAAATCGAGATTTTGAGATTTCACTTTCCATACCAGTCCTAGCTTATGACTATGGTCATATTGCCATAGTCATAATTAAATTACCATCTCAGCATCTATATTTATAACCGACCCTCTATTTGCCCTGCTTCAAATACCGATTTGGTATCGTAAATGACGCAATTGGCTTTGCCGAACCTGCGAATTGCCTCGGCCCCCAGTTCGATGAATTGCGTATGCCCGACCGCCACGATAATGGCGTCATAAGTATCCAATAGTGGTTTTTCCAGTAACTCTATCTGAAGCAGGTTTTTCGCTTCATCTGCAATTGCATGGGGGTCATAGACATCAACCCTGACATGCGCCGCTTGCAGTTCATTGATGATATCGACCACTCGTGTATTGCGCAGATCAGAACAATTTTCCTTAAAGGTCAAACCCATAACCAATATTTTAGAGTCAACGACATGCAGGCGTCTGTTCGCCATCAAACGTATGACCTGATGCGCGACATGCAAGCCCATGCGACTATTAATGCGACGGGCAGCTAAAATCAATTCGGGGTGATAGCCCAGCACGGTTGCCTTGTGAGTTAGATAATACGGATCGACACCAATGCAATGGCCGCCCACCAGACCGGGTTTGAACGGCAGGAAATTCCATTTGGTGCCGGCCGCCTCAAGAACGTCGTGGGTGTCGATGCCCATTTTGTTAAAAATCATGGCGAGCTCGTTGACCAGAGCAATGTTTACGTCACGCTGTGTGTTTTCGATTACCTTTGCCGCTTCGGCAACTTTGATCGATGGCGCGCGATGGGTGCCAGCAACAATAATCTTTTGGTAAAGTGCATCGACGAAATCGGCAGCGGCAGCGGTTGAGCCTGAGGTGATTTTTTTGATATTGATCAAACGCCGTTGTTTGTCGCCAGGGTTGATTCGCTCGGGGCTATAACCGCAGAAAAAATCCTGATTGAAAACCAGGCCCGATGCTTTTTCCAAAATCGGTACGCAAACCTCTTCGGTGGTGCCGGGATACACCGTGGACTCATAGATAACAACATCGCCTTTTTTCAAATACTGAGCAATGGTATTGCTGGCGGATATCAACGGCTCAAAGTCGGGTCGGTTTACTTCATCGACCGGTGTTGGCACGGTGACGATGTAAACATTGCACGACTGCAAATCTTGATGGCTGTTGGTAAATTGCAAGCGCTTAGCCTGCTGTATTTCAGCAGAGCTAATTTCATGGGTGCTGTCTTGGCCATTACGCAGCGCATTAATGCGCTTAAGGTCAATATCAAAACCAAGGGTATCGAACTGCTTGCCAAATTCAATCGCCAATGGCAAACCCACATAGCCAAGACCCAAAATTCCTATTCGACTATTTTCTAGCGATTGCATTGTGTCCCCTGCTCCAACTGCGATGCCGTCGTCGCATAACGACCTTCGCCACTTTAGCCTAATGCTAGTATTTGCGCACCCTGCAACTGCTTTTTTTGCGACTTTTCGGCTTACACTTGATGCCGGCAAAAGATTAAATGATATTGAAAAGGTCGTATTGACATGATTCATGAGTGGCTCATCAAAATGCTTCGTGGCGATACAGCCAACTGGGTATTTCCCGGCAGTGTGCCGTATGAAACCATCACTGATGCGGCCAATGCCGAAGGTGTTATTGCACTACTGTATGAGCGTATAAATACTGCGAGCCCGGCAAGCGGCGTTCCACTGGCGTTTCGAGAACATATTGCACAACTTGCCCGCAAAAAATCGCAACAAAGTTTGATGCGTGAAGCAGAATGTCGACGGATATTGTCGCGCCTTCATGCAGAAGGAATTCAAGTCTTGCTCTTAAAAGGCTCGGCACTGGCCTATTGGGCTTACCCGTCGGCGCACTTGCGCGACTGCAGTGATATTGATTTGCTATTCTCGTCTTATGAAGAAGCGCAAAAAGCGATTGTTCTATTGCAGTCCATGCAATATAGCTTGCGTGATTCGGCATTAGCCGGTGATTTAATCAGCTTTGAACAAACCTGTGTGCGCGATTCCACCTTGAGCGCGGGCTTGGAAATTGATTTACATTGGCAGCTTTCCAGTTCTCCCTTATTTGCTTATCAATTTAATTTTGATGAATTAAATTCCAGCGCTATTTTACTGCCCAAGTTGGGTGCTTATGCGCGTGGCTTATCGCCCATACATGCGTTTTTTAATGCCTGCATGCATCGCGCACAAAATATGGCCGATGGTACCGAAAATGTTTTGAAATGGCTGTATGACCTGCACTTACTGAGCTCGCAATTCACGCCGGCCGATTGGCAAGCCATGAGTGATATTGCAATTGAGCGAAAGCTTTCAGGAATCTGTTGTGATGGTCTGCATGCTGCAAAATATGAATTTAATACGCTAGTACCCGAAGCCATTTTGAATGCACTGACGGAGGCTGCAAAATATGAGCGCATGCAAGTGAAAAAAATGCATAGCTGGTTTTATATTCAACGCATGAGCTTTATGGCGTTTCCAACGATGTCGCTTCGCATGCGCTGGTTAAAGCAGCGTTTGTTGCCGGACACGGCCTATTTGCAGGCACGCTATGGCGGAAAGAATATGGCCCGATTATTTCTTCGGCGTATCAAGGCTGGATTGCGACGCTTACTTTGAATTGATGTCGTAGGAGCGTCCTTTAGGCGCGACAGATCTGGCGAGATTTGTCGCGCCTAAAGCACTCTCCTACAGGGTAGCTTTGGGTGTTCGACTATTGCTACAGGCTACTGCAATCGCCAGCAGTAATGCGAAAACGCTGGCATTGGCGGTGGTGCGCAACGGGTAGTCGGCGTATGAATGCATCAGGGCGAGCAAGACACTTATCCATGCCACTCGTGATAATAAAACATCGAATCTGTTTGTTTGTTTTTGGTGCCACCAAACGCGATATCCCAAGATTATAAACAAACACCAAAAAACAGCCATCACAAATAGAGCAGGATAACCGGCTTCAAGCCAAAGCTCGGCATAATCATTGTGTGCATGGTTGGTTAACGTGCTATCGACATTTTCTATATGTTTTGCCTCAAAAGGTGCATAGGCTTGCCTAAAAGTACCCAGGCCGGCCCCCATTGGAGCATAGGCTTTTCCTGCTTCAATACTAATTTTAGTCATTTGTGTACGGGTATTGTCGGCAACGCCATGGTCGAATCGTTCCAGTATTCCGACCAAGCCAAATTGTATTATTGCAATAATACCCAGCACCACAACCACGCTTAACAAGCGTTTCATTCCGGGTCGACGCGGCAAAGCAAATATTGCAAACAAACTAAAAAAAACTCCCAGCACACCCAGCAACAAGCCGGCGCGCGAGCGCGCAACGGCAATCGCCAGGATAATAAGAATGCAAAATAACCCACCACCAATAATGAATACCGGCGATGAAGAGTTTTTTGAAGCTCGCTGATGTGCCCACCAAGCGGTAACGGCGACCGATAATGGCAAGCACATCATGAGCAGGCTTGCGTAATGATTTCGGTTGGCAAAAAAACCGACAGCCTCGGTTGTATTGGTCACTTCATATAAGCGCAATGCACTTTCAATGCCCTGCGCAAGCTGAGCAAAGCCTAAAAAGATATTTAATGCCACAATAATTGCCAATGCAATAAGTAGCCGATAACGATAATAATTGGGTAACTGCAAACAGGCGATAAAAATGGCAAATGCAGGCAGCAAGGAAAATAACGCGCGTTCGGCGCCATAGGTTTTATTCAAACTCATGCTCGAAAGCTGCACGCCGACTTGTTGCAAGTCAGTTTGCATGTCGAGTGCGAATTGGTTTGAACTCGGCCACGGATAGAGTTGCAGTAATGGCACCACAAGCACTACCGCCATAAAGCAAAGCGATAAAATTCTAGTTGTGCTGGTGGCTACTTTCAATTCCGATTGCCCATTAAATAAACAGGCAATCAACAGAGCAATGGCGGCTAATTGAGCCAGCACATCACCAAAAAAACCTTGCCCACCACCTAGAAAACTCGCCAACAACAAAACGGTCTGCGCTAAATAAAAAACGATTTTCTGATTTCGCATAACGTATTCCAAAAAAAAGGCCGCTGTTGAGCGGCCTTCTTATTTAATGATTTTGTAGCGCTTATTTTTTCAGACTGAAATCAAGGACTCTTGTTGATTTCATAAGCCGCAATTGCCAATGCAACACCGGCTAGAGTGTAAATACCAGCATTGCCTGTTCCAGTTGCGCCTACACCGGAGCTAGAAGCAGTAGTTGCACCCGGAGCTGCGCCCGCGCCTGGTTCCAATGCTTGGGTGACCAGTTGGCCGCCATCACAAATTGAGCGTTCAGGAATGGTTACCATGGTTCCGCCCTTGACTTCAGTTTTGCAATCTTTGCCAAATACTAAAGTTGCGTTGCCCGATTTTGTCACCATCAAACGGTCACCCGCGTTGAGTGATTGACCTTCGGAAGCGGCAACAAATTTTTCGCCTTGGTTGACCAAGACAGAGCCATTAACTTCATCAAGAATTGCAACGCCGTTGCCTTCTTGGGCAGAAACTAAGGCGGCAAAACTGATGCTGGTCGCACAAAGTGCTAATACGATAGATTTTTTCATGTAAGGCTCCGTGTGACGAAAATATACTCAACAACATAATAACGGTCTTTGACGCAAACATGCAAGGTTTTACTGGCTAAAGTTAAGGGGTTCGTTCAGCAAGTCCCTGAATTCTCTGTATTCTGAGGGCATCGAACCAAATGGTTCCGCTAATGTCCTGTTCTGACGGGCTTAAAGCCGGTAGCTTTAGAACTAAAGTTTGGGCCGGACATTGAGCAACTGGCACTATAAAATCCACCGAAAATGCCTGCCATTCCTGGCTCCGGCCTTTCCACGGCTCACTGACTGCCAGACCCCTTTCGGTGCCCAAGCATTGTATCGACCATACTAAACCCAGCTCCGTACGCAGATCATCGGCAAAACCCTGCCCCGAAAAACGATATAACCCCGCTGGCAATACCAGAGTTTGTCGGACATGACTAAATGGAACCCTCCTATCATCAAAACGAATCCGCATGGCTTTTTCACCCTTGACACCGTCGCGAAAAGCTAAATCGATGCTAGCGCCGGGTACATGCTGAAATTGCCAATCGAACTCGCTAGCTAGCGGTTCGTGTTCAAAGTCGCCGTTGAATAAATTGCCGAGTTCCAGCTGGGTAGCAGGTGGCAATTGGTTTGCCCAATTAAGATAAGCCAGAGACCACTGCTGATTTTTGTTCAGTGCACTTACCCAGGTTTGTTGCTCAGTTTCTGACAAGCCACCTTTTGCTTTCGCCAAGCGATTGACGAACACAGCGTATTTGGATGCTCCACCTTCTTGTGACATCAACATCAGAACAGCCGGCGCGCGCCAACTTGGATTTTTCGTCAGGCTCTCGATTAAAGCCGATTGCGATATTGGCTGCACAGCCAAGCCACCAATAGTGACCATTAGCGGTGGCAATAAATCAATCTGCATGCGTAGTAGCTTGTCGAGATGCAGCACGGCGGCATCCGCGTTTTCGGTACGCAAAGAATAATTAAGTAACCAAAGATGTGATTCAAGATCGCGCGGACTGTAACGCACCGCTTTTTGATAAAGAGCTAAGGCTAGTTCGGATTTTTTTTCAGCATCTGCAATTTGCGCCAAGATCCGATAGGCACGGCCCTCAAACGGATAGGCTCGCAAAGCAGCCATCGCATTTTTTTTAGCCGCGTCAAATGAAGCCGGAGTTTTCGCTTGCTGCTCAGCCAACAAAAATAGTGCCGATGAATGCTCTGGTCGCCACTGTAGTGCTTGCTCGGGTGCGAAGCGACTGTTTGCATCAGCCATGCCTAAACTCAGCACTCGCCAAGCCAGAACCAAGAGTAAAAAAACCAATATCAGGCGCAAAGCAGATGCCGATGTTGGCTTTGAGCGCTCAACCATTTTTGATGTCCGACTGCAGGCGAATAATTCTCAGCTGGCCATTTTCCATTCGCAAATCCAGGCGAATATCGCCACGGCTTGACTGTACTTCGGCCTTGCCACGAGGCAAAATTTGCGCTTGATAACTGGCGATGACAACAATATTTTCATCATTGCTGAGCCAAGTAACATGATCCAGAGCAATTTCGCGGCTCTGACTATTTTCAAATAATTGCCGATAACTACGCAACACCGTGCGTTGCGGTGGAGCACCGACAATACTTAAATCTTTGGTAAATAAATTATGCAAGGCAAAATAATCACCCTCGGAATAAACCCGCGAAAACCGCTGCAAAAATTGTTTTACCGAGGCGTCACTGGCAGTGCCTGCGGGCGTAGCGAGCGTGTTGACTGCAACAGGGGTTTCCAATGCTGAAGCAATATTAGCTTTAGCCAGAGCGGTTTTATTTTTGCGGCTTCGTTTGTTTTTGATCTTGTCTTCGTTTGTCGCTACCGACACCACAACTGGCGATGGCGGCAAGCTTGCTGTTTCAGGCAGCTTTTCTATTGGTTTTTGTTTTTTCTGAGCGACAACAAGTGGTAACGGTATTTTTGCTGCGAGTTTGGGCGGCACGACTACCGGTACATTACTTTTCGTGCTGGTCTTTACAGGCACAGGCTCCGGAACAAGGGCAAGCACCGGAGTGTTTTGATCTTCTTCGATTACTGACTTGCTTGCTGGTTCAATAAGGCCTGTGTCGTCGCTGATCGTGACAAGAGTTTCTTTCGGTGCAGTTGCAACTACTGATTGTGCAAGGGCCTCTTCTGGCGTTGGTGCTACCAAGACCGGAGAGCTGGAATCATTGTTTGCAATTGATGTTGGCTGCAAGTTGGGTTGCATCTGACTAAATAAAAACAGGGCGAGCAATGCACTAACGCCAAGCAAACTAAACACCGCGATAGGAAGTCGCTTGATAGTACGTGCACTCATAAAACGTGCGTCGGCATTACTATCTCGCCAATGCGCCGGCTTGATTTCACGACTGCGAACACTCTCTTTATTCGATGGCCTTTCGCTTGCCAGCTGAACTTCGTATTCACGACGACGCTCAGGAGTTCGTAGCGCATGCCAGGCTCGATTAATGCGTTCTGAAAAAACCACTTCCCAGTCGCTGGAATTTTTATCCGGATGCAACCAACGCACGAGCAAGCGGTAGTGCAGTTTTATTTTTGCTTCGGCGTCATCGGGATCAACACCAAGCACACGATAATGATTGCTATCGGGCGAAAATAATATTTGCTGTACATAAAACTCGGCCGCATGGCGAACGTCTTCTTGTGAATGCCGGGAGCTTTCCTGAGCAGCGAGCAAAGTTTCTTGGTCGCCTGAACTTATTTTTAGAAGTTCGGTAACACCCTCGGGCAAGGTCTGCTGACGTGCACTGGCGATCAAGTCGGTTCGACTCAAGAAGCTTATTGCCTGCTCGAGCGCTGCTATGCTCATTGCTTGGTCAAGCGCTCCTTAGGCTGATCACTACCGCCATAGGAATAATAATCGTAGTCACCAGCACCGTAACCATAGCCGGAATGCAGCTTGGCATTGTATTTGGTCATAACCGCGCCAATCAGGTGTCCGCGTGCCGCAGATATCCGTTTGATCGCGTTTTTGGCGACCGCTACTCGGGTTTCACCGGCTTCAATCACCAGCAAGGTTGCCGTCGCACGATTAGCAAGAATGGGGGCGTCAGCCAAACCCAAAATAGGCGGGCCATCGATAATAATCTGATCGAATTTTTCTACCGCAACTGTCAAGAACGATACCAATTTAGAACCCATCAATAATTCGGCAGGATTCGGTGGCAATGGGCCGGTCGATAAATACGACAAATTGGGCATGTCGGTTTTTTGAATCAAATCCATCGGTTTCATGCCGCCGGCCAGAAAGTTTGTCAGGCCAGTGGAATTGTCGGCATTGAAATGGCGATGCAAAGAAGGATTTCGCAAATCGCAATCCACAATCAATACCCGACGGCCTAATTCGGCAATATTTTGTGCAAGTGCACGCGCAGTCGTCGATTTACCTTCGCCGGGCGATGCACTCGTAATTAGCAATACCCGCGGCACACCTTTGTCGGTAGAAAATTGCAAGGCCGTCCGCACCGAACGATAAGCTTCGGTAAATGGACCACGCAAATCTTTCAATGCCGCTGTTGGCGTTTGTGGATCTTTGAGTTTTGGAATAACGCCGAGTATCGACAAGCCCAATTGTTTCTCGATGTCTTCCGGCGCTTTGAGTGAATCGTCCAAATATTCAAAACCTAATGCCATCAAGCCACCTAAAAACAAACCAACCAAGGTCGCCAGCATTAAATTACGCATAAGGTCGGGCTTAAATTGACCACCCATTTGTGCACGATCAACAATCGATACATTGTTAGTGCTCAAACCGCCAGCAAGACCCACTTCTTTATAGCGTTGTAGCAAGCCATCATAAAGCTGGCGATTGGTATCGACTTCTCGCTTAAAAATATTGTATTGAATACTACGGCTATCTTGATCGAGCACATCAGCTTTTAGTGTGCTTATTTTTGCGGCCAGCATGCCTTCTTGTTTAGCTGCTGCCAAATATTGTGCTTGGATGGCACCACGAATATTACCGCCCTCGCTCGCAATTTGTTTATCCATTTCATCGATCTGGCCTTTCAATTGCACCATGATCGGATACGCCGGTTTGTAGAGTTTTAACTTGTCCTGGTATTCGGCCATCAACTTGCCACGGCTTTCTTGTAAGGAGGTGATGAAGCTGCTGTTGCCCGATTCCATCGCCAAACTGACGCCGCTGCTGGCTTGTGCTTGCGCCCAACGTGCCTCGGCGCGAATCCGATCTTCTTGCGCTTTACCGTAAGCAGCATTTAAAGATTGCAAACTTTGCTGGGTCAATGTGCCGGCATTTTCGCCGCCGCTAGTACCGATGATTTGTTCTTTTTGTGCAAATTCAACCAGTTTGCGTTCGGAGTCTTCGAGTTTGAGTTTTAATTCTTTCAAGCGGTCTTCCAAATAACCTTTGGCATAGGCTGAGGAATCAAACTTGCGCTCCAAATTACTGGCGATAAAACTTTCGGCAATGGCATTGGCCGCTTTTTGTGCGAATGCCGGATCGGGGCTGTCGTAGTTAATACGCACCAAGCGGGAATTTCGTACCGGTTCAATACCCACGCCACCAGCAAAACTACCGGCTAATTGATTTTCTTTTTCGCTCTTGTTGGCCGCCGATTGCTTGCTGGCTTGCTGCGATGTTGCTTGCTCAGCACCTGATTGGCGGCCAAATAAGCCCATTATTTTTTGCCAGGGTGAACCTGGCTGCATACGTTCTAACTCACCCGATTCGACCAAGCCCAACTGACCAACCACGCGTTGCGCTAACGCACGACTTTTCAGTAATTCATATTGGGTTTGGTAAAAATCGTCAGCGTAAATATCTTCGGTCGGCATTACGCCCTGTGTTTCAAGCACCTGAACACTTTGACGCTCGATTTGTAACACCGTGGTTGCTCGGTAAATCGGCGTGGTCAGCAAAGTGCCGATCAAGCTGGTGATAAAAATAATGGCCAGCACGCCAAGTACCATCCAGCGGCGCTTCCAAATAATATGCCAGTAGCTCAGCAGATCAATATTGTCTTCGGTTTCAGCGACAGGCTCGCCAAAACGGGTATCGACACTTATGGCGTTATTACGCGCAATAGTCAGGCGTTTGCCGTCCTGACCTTCGTGGGGTGAGGGGAACAAATCTTGACGTGGGTCATGATGTGGATCGTGAGGATGATTGGCCACGTGTTAACTTTCCCGTTATAAAGGTGAAAAAATACTGAAGATTGGCAAGCTTTCCATCAAGCGACGAAATGCGGTTTTGGAGCCCGACTGGTCAATCACGATAATATCATCGCCATAGACTTGCGGGTCAGCGGCGGTGCCAGAACGAATTGATTTAATATCAAAACGGGCTCCCATTTTTTTTCCATCAACCATACGAAAAATAACGATACCCTTTAAATCCGCTAAGGGGTCCAGACCTTCGGCCATAGCAATGGCTTGCAGCAAGGTCGTTCGACCGGTCAGTGGATAAATGCCGGGCTTTTTTACCGAGCCTTCTAAAGTAACACGTTGGCTGGTGAATTCTTTTACAAAAACGGTGACTTGCGGGTTTTGCAAAAATTTAGCATCAAGATTTTTGGCGATGTCGGCTTCCAATTCTTGTACCGTGCGACCACCTGCTCTTATCACGCCGACCAGTGGTAGCGAAATATCGCCAGAGGTATTAACACGAACCACACGGTTTAGCTCCGTGACTTGAAATACACTGATCTCCAGCAAATCTTGTGCGCCTATACGATATTCCGAAACCCCTTTATAAGCGCCAACTGCGGTAGTGCTATCGGGTGGCGGCAGTTCATCACTGCCTGCGGCTACTACCGAGATCTGTCCGGTTTTTCTTTGCTCAGCTGCCCCTACCAAACTAAACAGGCATGCACAAACGAAGAAAATACTGCTAAGCCAAAAACGGTTCATTCCATATCACCTAAACATCTCAATTAGATTGCGTATTATGCCAAGCCTAGCCAGCGACGCCAGCTCGGTGACGTGTTCGGGACTGCTTGCCGTTCAGGTAAGCCCGGAATTTGAGCCTGTGGCAGGTTGGCCAAAATTGCCCGCGGCCTGACATCGACCATATTGAATGCCTCGCTCTCGCCGCAACGCGCAGCAGCAGCATCGCGACCTTCCGCCAAAAGTGGCGGGCGCTTATGAATATGATGCGAATCGGTGGCTAAAATATGGACCAGGCACTCATCGACCATGCGCTCCGCCCAATATTTAGGGCGGCGGCCAAAACGGCCGGTCAAACTACCCGAGGTAATTTGCATCCAGGCACCACCCTCAACCAAGGTCGCCATTTTCGGATAATGGGTTTCTATCCAGGTAAGCCGCTCGGGATGGGTAATGACGGGCACGATGCCAGCGGCTAAAAGTTGAAATACCGATTCTTCAAAACGCGGCGGCGCCACATGATGCGGTGGTTCCAATAATAAAAAACGCGAATGCCCGAGGGTCGGAATATGGCCTTCTTGAATGCCTTTCAGTAAATCCGGCGCAAGGTGCGTGTCTGCTCCAATGGTGAGTTTGAGTGGAATGTCATGGCGCTTTAATTCTTGCTCAAATTCGGCAATGGCTTGGCTAATGATGGTCTGCGAATTTTCATAAAGGCCCGGATAAATATGCGGGGTGCAGGCAGTAATTTCGATACCGTCATTCACTGCTGCACGCGCCATCATCAATGCCACTTCCAAGCTTGGAGCGCCATCATCAATACCCGGCAAAATATGGCAATGCAGATCGATCATTTAAGAATTGATTTCCTTTGCTTCTTCTTGTTTGAAGCTGGCCGCCTCAATTTTATTTCCCGTTCTTGAAAAACGCAGCCAAGCCACCGCACGTTGACGATTAAAACTAAAAGCCCAATACAAACCGATTAATCCCAGATACGCCAACACCAGCCAAGTGCGCGTTGCGCCGTATTTAACAGCGATGGCTGCGATACAGCCAATCAAAATAGACAGCACCATCATGCCAATGGCTATCTGAGTGGGCGTGAAGCCAGCATCGAGTAATAAATGATGCATATGGTTTCGATCAGCACCAAAGGGCGAGCGACCTTGACGAATTCTATCGAGCATGAGCACGACACAATCGAGCACCGGCAAGGCAATCATCCAGGGTGCTAACACAGGCGTGACAGGATGTTGCGGGTTTTGCGTCAACTGCAAGGCAAACCATACCACTGCAAAACCCAGGAAGGTACTACCGGCATCGCCTAAAAAAACTTTTGCCCGTGGCTGCCAGGGAAAGCGCATATTCCAGAACCAAAAACCGAGCACTGCCGCGGTAAACATCGCGCACTGCATGGCTAGTTCGGTATTGCCAGCATACAAGGCTAATCCAGAAAACAATGCCAATGCCGCGATCACTTGACCGGCCAGATAGCCATCACTGCCATCGGCCATATTTAAGGCATTAATTAAACCCAGCGCAATGAAAATTGTAAATACCGGTGTAAGGATGCCGAGATTAAATCCGGCAATGCCGACGACATCCGATAATTGGTCCGCTTGCAAACCAGCAAAATAAATCATGATACCGGCAGCAACGGCTTGCACCATTAATCGAATCAGTGAACTTACATCGAAGCGATCATCAAGAATGCCAATCGACAAGAGCCAAATACTGGCAATAAAAAAAACATCCAGATGGTATTCAAAGCGGCCAAATAGTGCACAGGTAATCAGCAAGGCCAAAAAAACCCCAATGCCTCCCGTTGCTGGTGTTGGCACCGCATGGTCTTTGCGTCCACCTGGCTGGTCAAGTAGCCCCAGTGGACCGGCACACAGCATGGAAAGCCTCACTAAAATCAAACTCAAAGCGAGGCTAACGAGCAACTGCAGACCATAAGATTGAAAAAATGCCTGAGTCATCAAGCGAGCATCCTATTCTGCTGTATCACAATTGTATGTGCGGTAACGTACGATTATATTTTACTGGCTTACGCGACCATAAACATCATCAAAGCGAACAATATCGTCCTCTCCCAAATACCCTCCTGACTGAACTTCGATAAGCTCCAGCGGTAATTTCCCGATATTCTCCAGACGATGTTTACTGCCTAAGGGAATATAAGTGCTCTGGTTTTCGGTCAGCGTCAATATATTATCGTCACAAGTAACTCGAGCCGTGCCACTCACCACAATCCAATGCTCGGCGCGATGATGATGCATTTGTAGCGACAATGCTGCGCCGGGTTTCACAATAATGCGCTTGACCTGAAAGCGCTCGCCACTATCGACCGAAGTGTAGCTACCCCAAGGCCGATAAACCTGACGATGATGCACCGCTTGCGATCGTGAATCGGATTTAAGGCGCGCGACGATCTTCTTTACATCCTGCACATGGTCCTGATGCGCCACCAATAAGGCATCGTCAGTATCGACCACGATCATATTTTCAAGGCCCAAGATGCTGACCAAGCGGTTTTCGGCCCAGACAAACGTATTACTGCAATTTTCTGCCATCACATCGCCACGATGCACATTGCCGTCAACGTCTTGCTCGGCCACTTGCCACAAGGCCGACCAGGAACCTACATCGCTCCAGCCCACATCAATTGGCAATACCATGGCATGCAGGGTTTTTTCCATAACGGCGTAGTCAATCGAATCGGCAGGGCACTCAGCAAAAGCGACTTTATCAAGACGCAAAAAATCAGCATCTTGTTTTGCATTGGCAATTGCGGCTTTGCATTGCCTCAGTATTTCCGGTGCGAATTTTTCCAGTTCTTCGATAAAGCGCGAAGCCCGAAACATAAACATGCCGCTGTTCCAGAAATACTCCCCGCTGGCGAGATATTTTTCAGCGGTGGCTTGGTCGGGTTTTTCGACAAACTGTGCCACCGCGCGAACGCCATCACCCGACACGGCTTTGATATAACCAAAACCGGTTTCTGCCGCCGTTGGCACAATACCAAATGTCAGCAGACCGCCCGCTTCTGCAGCTGGTAATGCTGTTAGTACGGCATCACGAAATCCGGCTTCATCGCTTAACAAATGATCTGAGGGCAATATCAGCAAGATCGGATCCTCTTGCGACGCCACGGCATACAAAGCCGCTACCGCAATCGCGGGTGCGGTGTTGCGACCCATGGGCTCAAGAATGATCGCCTGCGCATCGATCGCAATTTGCCGACACTGCTCGGCCACCATAAAACGATGCTCTTCATTACTGATCAGCAGGGGCGCCGACGCGCCGGGCAAACCCTGCAAACGTAAACAGGTGGCTTGTAGCAAACTTTGCTTGCCCGCCAAAGGCAAAAATTGTTTTGGGTAAGCCTCGCGTGACAAAGGCCAGAGCCGAGTGCCGGAACCGCCGCATAAAAGTACGGGTAACACTGCTGACATGATGGGTTTTCCACACAATGGCCGACTATATTAACGAAAGCACTTGCAGTCGCGCCAGCGTAGCGGCTCTGTCACAATGGGCTTTGTTCATCTTCACACGAAAACATGACAGCAATAAATCGAGAAACCGAGTGTCTGCTTTGGGCACAACAAGCACTCAATGACCCGCAAGCAAACTTGGAACGCGCATCGGCCGACGCCAGTTTTCGCAGCTATTGGCGTAGTTTTTCTGGCGGCCAAACCTGGATCGTGATGGATGCGCCGCCGGATAAAGAAGATATTCGTCCCTGGCTAGATATTGCCCAACGACTGAGTGGCGCTGGTTTGCATGCACCGGATATTCGCGCTTTTGATGCCGAGCTCGGTTTTATTTTGATGGCCGATCTTGGTAATCGTCTGTATTTGCCGGAATTAAACGAGCAAAGTGTCGATGCACTTTATGACGACGCCATGCAGGCATTATTGAAAATGCAGTTGCATATTGCCTGCGAGGATTTGCCCCGCTACGACGAAACCCGCCTGGTCACCGAAATGGAATTAATGCCGGAATGGTTTTTACAAAGGCATCTGGCCTACACACCTGAATGCGAAGAATGGGATGTTATCGAATCAGCATTTCGCTATTTGATCAAAAATGCGCAGATGCAGACGCAAACCTTTGTGCATCGTGATTATCACTCGCGGAATTTATTGATTTTGCAAGAAAATAATCCGGGCATTCTGGATTTTCAGGACGCGGTTAAAGGCCCGATTACTTACGACTTGGTTTCACTGCTGCGCGATTGCTATATCGCTTGGCCAGAAGAAAAGATTAATGCCTGGGTTGAAAATTATCGGCTCGAATGCGTTAAAGCCGGACTCACGAATGTCGATAGCCCGACCTTTAAACGTGGCTTTGATTTAATGGGACTGCAGCGACATTTGAAAGTACTCGGTATTTTTTGTCGCCTTTGGTATCGCGATGGTAAAGCCGGTTATTTGAATGATTTGCCACTGGTCTGGCACTATACTCGCGACGTGGGTTTGCGCTATCCAGAAACTGCGCCGTTAATTCAATTATTGGAACGCGTGTTGGGCGAGCGCGATATTCGATTACCGCTGGCATGAAAGCTTTGATTTTTGCTGCCGGTAAAGGCGAACGCATGCGCCCGCTCACCAACCACACGCCAAAACCCTTGCTGACCGTTGGCGGCAAACGGTTGATCGAATGGCATATCGAAAAACTGGCTGCCTGCGGTGTGCACGATATCGTGATTAATACTTCCTGGCTCGCAGAATGTTTTGAACCCGCGCTCGGCGATGGCTCACGCTGGAATGTGTCCTTGCATTATTCCTATGAAGGCCCCGAGCCTCTGGAAACCGGTGGCGGCATGTTGCAAGCCTTGACGATTATTGGCGATGAACCCTTTATCGCGGTCAATGGCGATATTTGGAGCGATACCGATTACGCCGCCCTGCCAAAAACTATTTCGGGTTTGGCACATTTGCTCTTGGTCGATAATCCAGCGCACAACGTGAAAGGCGATTTTGTTTTACGCGAAGATGGTTTTCTGGAAAGCCAAGGTGAAAATAAACTGACCTTTTCCGGTATCGGTATTTATCAACCCGCATTATTGGCAAATTGGCGCGAAATTATTGGCGATGTAAAAGGCGTTGATCAAACACCGCCACGTTTCAAACTCACGCCTTTGTTGCGACACGCCATGCATCAATTGCAAGTTACTGGCGAGCATCATAAAGGTCGCTGGACCGATGTTGGTACGCCGGAAAGATTAGAAGAATTGAATCGGCAAATGTAGGGTGGAACCGCCCGCTCTTGGCGATCCACCGACAGATTGCGATGATGTTTGAGATTGCGATGGTATTTGTGGTGGATACCGCAAAGAGCGCGGGATCCACCCTACGATATTATTTTTGAATGTGCCTTAAAGCTTTGTAGGGTGGAACCGCCCGCTCTTGGCGATTCCACCGATAGATTTCGATGGTGTTCGGTGGATACCGCATAGAGCGCGGGATCCACCCTACGATATTATTTTTGAATGCGCCTTAAAGCTTTGTAGGGTGGAACCGCCCGCTCTTGACGATTCCACCGATAGATTTCGATGGTGTTTGAGATTGCGATGGTATTTGTGGTGGATACCGCATAGAGCGCGGGATCCACCCTACGAAAGCCCCGAATAATCGGGGCTTTTTGTTTTATCGAAACATAGATTAACGCTTATCCATCGCCATATAATCGCGCGCAACGGCGCCGGTATAAATCTGGCGCGGACGGCCAATTTTATTTTCGGGATCGGTTTGTTGTTCCAGCCAATGCGAAACCCAACCGGCGGTACGTGCAATGGCGAACATGACGGTGAACATTTCGGTAGGAATACCAAGCGCTTTATAAATAATGCCGGAGTAGAAATCGACATTCGGGTAGAGTTTGCGTTGAATGAAATATTCGTCTTTCAGTGCCGCTTCTTCCAGGCGCATGGCGACTTCAAGCAGCGGATCATTGACGCCGAGTTCAGCCAATACTTCATGGCACATTTCACGAATAATTTTCGCGCGCGGATCAAAGTTTTTGTAAACGCGATGACCAAAGCCCATCAAACGGAAGCCGGACTCTTTGTCTTTGGCTTTATCGATGGCACTGTTTACATTTTCCGGGCGACCAATTTCGGTCAGCATTTCCAGCACGGCTTCATTAGCACCGCCGTGTGCCGGGCCCCATAAAGCCGCGATACCCGCGGCCACGCATGCATAAGGATTCGCACCGGTTGAACCGACGAGACGAACGGTAGAAGTCGATGCATTTTGTTCGTGATCTGCATGCAAAATAAACAGCAAGTCGAGCGCTTTTGCCGCAATCGGTTTTAGCACAAGCGGCTCGCTTGGCACTTCAAACATCATATGCAGAAAACGATCGACGTATTCAAGATTATTGCGCGGGTAGCGAATCGGCCAACCGATCGAATAACGATGGCAGGCAGCAGCAATCGTCGGCACTTTGGCCAACAAACGAATGGCAGCTAGACGGCGCTGTTCGGGGTCTTCCAAATCCAGATCGCCATGATAAAACGCGGCCAGTGAACCGAGCATGCCGGTCATCATCGCCATGGGATGCGCATCGTGACGGAAGCCGTAAAGGAAAGTGCGGAAAGCTTCATGCATCATGGTGTGATGCGTTACTTCATGTTCGAAAGCAGCAAATTGCTGCGCATTCGGCAGATGGCCATTCATCAGCAAGTACGAAACTTCCGAAAAATTCGAATGCTTTGCCAGTTGTTCGATTGGATAACCGCGATACATCAAAATGCCGGCATCACCATCAATATAGGTGATTGCGCTACGGCAGCTTGCGGTTGACATGAAGCCCGGGTCGTAAGTGAAATTGCCGGTTTCTTTGTAGAGTTTGCCGATATCGATACAATCCGGACCCAGAGTGCCGGAGTGAACGGGAAGCTCGACGTTTTTATCGCCGGCGCTAAGGATGACGCTCTTGTAATCGGACACGGTAGGCTCCTGGAACGGTATGCGGTGGTTGTGAAAGACAGCGCATTACACCCGTAAGCGCCAAGACCTGAAGTATCTCATAGCGACATGACATTCGTCAGTCATGGGCTTGTGAACTTATGCAATATTCCGAAGCCGTAAACGCAAACGGCCACCGAAAGGTGGCCGCTGTAACGCGCTGCGAATAAGTAATTATTCTGCAGCAGGCGCTGCTTCTACTTCGGTCTTGGCGTAGCGTTTGCGGAATTTATCGACGCGGCCGCCGGTATCGACAGTCTTTTGCTTGCCGGTATAGAACGGGTGCGATGCCGAAGAAATTTCCACTTTGATCAGCGGGTATTCCTGGCCGTCTTCCCATTTAACGGTGTCTTTGCTGCCCAAAGTTGATTTGGTCAGAAACGAAAAGCCTGCAGCTGTATCTTGGAAAACAACAGCGCGGTAATTTGGATGGATATCTGCTTTCATGGGGAATTCCGTGGGCGAACGCATGACGCGTAAGAAAAAGAGGGCTATTTTAGCCGACTGCTGGCCTTTTCCGCAAGCCGAGCTTAGTAAAAATCAGTTAAGCCCAAGCGCTGCGCGGATTTTGGACTGGAACAAGGCCTGTGGATAAGTCATAAGAATCCGTGCGTTCGCGGGTTTGCCGGTTCGCATCGCCCAATCGACCGGAGTAGCGCCTCGTGTGTGTTGCCCCGCCGTTTCGACCGTAATAAAGCGGGTTTCGGCATGTTCGATAGACTCTGGATACAGAGCCACGGCCATCGCCAAGGCATCCGCGGAATGCCAATGCAGCCCACGCTTGCCTTCCGACCAGGCCCGGGTTTTGCGCGAAATTGCATCGTAGAAAGCAGCCCGGTGGTCGCCAGCGGCAAGCCAGGACTCGAAATCGGTATGCAGGAAGCCATGCCGAAGCACTGCCTCCCAATCGATGATATCCATCATCGGGAAAGCTTCAAAAGTGATTTTGGCGGCTTCGGGATCGAAAGCAATATTGAATTCGGCCGACAGCGAGGTGTTGCCCAGGCCGGTGACTGCGCCGCCCATTACCACGACACGTTTGATGCGTTTGGGTAATTCCGGGTCGAGTCTTAAAGCCAATGCGATATTGGTTAGCGGGCCCAAAGTGATTAAAACTAATTCGTTTTCGTATTGTTTTGATAAACGAATAATTGCCTGGACTGCGTGCTCATCCTCGGCTTTTTGTTTCGACGGTGTGTAAGCAATATCGCCGAAACCATCCATACCATGCACGTAAGCGGCGTCTTCGGCCGCATGCACCAAAGGTACCGGACAACCGGCATAGACCGGAATGTTGACCTGCGCGACTTCGCAAAGTTTCAGGGCATTGGCGACCGTGTGCTGCAAACCGACATTACCAGCCGCAATCGTAAGCGCTTTAATATCGTGACCGGGCGAATTGAAGGCCATCAATAAAGCGAGCGCGTCATCAACGCCGGGGTCTGTATCGATCAATAAGGGGATTTTTTTCATGGCTGGATTATATAGAGTCAAATATAAATATTACTCCGTCTTCCCGGCGAAAGCCGGGGCCCGGAAGTAAAGGCAATACCGAGACCTTATGGTGACATTGAAAACACCAAGATAGTTTTTAAGTTCAAGACAAGAGTTATTGACTTGCTTCGACTTTAATTTCTGGGTCCCGGCTTTCGCCGGGATGTCGGAGGTTTTTTATCGTGGGAGCGTCCGTCAGGCGCGAAAAATTTCGCCAGATCTTTCGCGCCTG
>JAYSXB010000015.1:0-15411 GCA_043717775.1 Arenimonas sp. | reverse complement strand
TTTTCGCCGTCTTTAATGCCCGGCGCACTTTCAATGCCGCTACTCACATCGACCGCATAGGGTCGGCTGGTTTTAATGGCTTGAGCCACATTGACCGGGCTCAAACCACCGGCCAAAAAGAATGGTTTGTTTAAGGTGGGGATTATATTCCAATCGAACTTTTCACCGCGACCGCCAGTTTCGCCGGGGCGGTGGCCATCGAGCAAAAATGCGGCGGCCGATGGATAGCGCTTAATCGCCTGGATCGGATCCAGTGCGCCCTCACCCATCGGCAAGCTCTTGATAAACGGCAAATCAAAACTGCGACAAAAGGTATCGTTTTCGTTGCCGTGAAATTGCAATAGATTCGGCGATAAGGCGCGTATCGCGGATGAAACTTCAACACCGGTGTTATCCATAAACAAAGCAATCACGCTCACCAGTGGCGAGCATGCTTGCCGCAAGCCTTCGATTTGGCTGTCTTCCAATTTACGTTTGCTTTGCTTGGCGAAAATAAAACCCATCGCATCGACACCCAATTCAACCGCGAGCCGCACATCGCCGGGGCGAGTGAGGCCGCAGAATTTTATTCGCGTTCTCATAAAGTCACCTGCGCGGGCAATGCCCATTCCTGCGGATATTTAGGGCCAAGAAATACCAGGCCTTCGGCGGGTGCCGTTGGTCCGGCTTGAGTCCGATCTTTCAAATCCAATAATTCTGCCATCCAGCCAATGTTTTTTTCACCGCGACCAACCATGATCAAACTACCGACAATATTGCGCACCATATGATGTAAAAAAGCATTCGCCTGTACTTCAATAATTACCTGCTCACCGTTACGCAGTACGCTGATTTCATGCAAATCACGATTAGGATGTTTGGCTTGGCATTTCACGGTGCGAAAAGTCGTGAAATCATGTTGACCGCATAAAACTTGAGCTGCTGTGTGCATGGCATCGGCATTCAAAGGTAAGCGCTCCCAACTCAAGAAATGACGCCGCATGGCTGGCGGTATGGCGCGATTAAAAATGGTGTAACGATATCGTCGCGCACGTGCCGAGTAGCGCGCGTGAAATTCATCCGGCATCGGCTGACACCATAAAACCCGCACGTCTTGTGGAAGCTGCGTATTGGTGCCCAGCACCCAGGCACGCTGGGTTCGTGTTGCGTCGCTATCAAAATGAATCACCTGACACTGCGCATGCACACCGGCATCGGTACGGCCGGAGCACACCACTTGCACCGGATGATGAGCCACAAATGACAAGGCTTTTTCAACCGCCGCTTGCACGGTGAGTTCTTCAGTCAGACGCTGCCAGCCAGAGAAATGGCTGCCATCGTATTCAATGCCAAGGGCGTATCGCATAGTGTTTGTCATAAAAAACTAAGGGCCGGCGAACCGGCCCTTTTTAAGCTAAGGATCAAAAATATTTACCCGATTTCACCAATAATGCGCTGTGCCATTGCTTTTGCAGGAGCCGAGCCATTGGCAGTCACTTCTTCGAGCATGGAGCGCGCACCTTCAACATCACCGATTTCCAGATAAGCACGTGCTAATTCAATTTTGGTAGAACTGGCGGCATCAATATCCATCAGTTCCGATTCCGAACGGTGGATATCGGGCATATTGTCTAGCGCAACAAAGTCGCTTTCGCTCATCAACATTATTTCATCGGGTAAGTCGGCAGCCACTGGAGCATTTGCTGGAGCTGCAGGTTCACCCATAATGGAAACCGCTTCTATGGTGTCGAGGTCTTCAATGTCTTGTTGCGACATGAAAGCAGGCTCGTCCTCAACCGGTGTAATTATTGGCGCTACCGGCGCCGGTGTTGCCACTACGACAGGCGCCGCGACTTCTTTTGCCGATGATTCAAATTTTGGTGAATTCCAACCCGCCTGATTAAACAATGCATGGCCTGGCAATAAGGTAACACCCATTACGACCGCTTCGCGCCAACGCGGGTCTTGTGCCGAACTCACATGAGTGCGCATGGTTTGTGCGGTAGTTTCAAAGTCTTTGCTTTCGCCGCGTGCGTAGTAATAACGCAATAGCGCGAGATGGGCTTCAAGATCCTGCGGTTTCGAGCGCACAATATTACGCAATGAAACCAACTCGGGTTCTTCTAAAGGAATAACAATGGGGGCCGGTTTTGCTTTTTCAGCGGCAGCACGCACTTGTGTGCTGTTATCGATTTTGACGGCCTTACCGGGTGCCGTCTTGTCGTTATGAATATTTTTTGCATCTTGCAAAGAAGACAGGCTCGCTTGCAAATCAGCATCGTCAGAAATACGGCGCGACACTACTGGTTCATCGTCTTCCGACTTGTTCTTGCTGCGACGCAGGAACCAGACCAAACCACCGAGCAACAATAAGCCGCCAGCGCCGTAGTGCACCATCGGGTCCATGTACCAAGGAGCTGGTGTTGCAGGCGTATTGGCAGCGGCTGGTGTATCGGCCTTCGCAGGAACTATTGGCGCGGGTTTGACTGCCGGTGCAGCCACTACAGGTTTACCTAATCCGTCTTGCAAGGCTTTTAATTGACTGTCTTTCATTTCAATTAATTTTTGCGTGTCGGTTTGCTGGCTTTCCAGATCGGTCACGCGGGATTTCAATTCGGAAATTTCAGAGTCACGCACGGCAATGTCTTCGCGGGCTTGCGTTAGCTCGGCACGTAATTCAGTACCGCCCGAAGCTGCCGCACCCGATTGCGCCGCTTTTGCCGATGTTTTTCCACCCGGCGGCACGATTTCCAAACGCGCTTTAGGCTTGCTGACTTTTGCAATCGCAGGTTTTGGTTTCGCTTTGGTTACTGCTGGTTGCGGTGCTTCAACGGGTGTTGGATTAATCGGATCAACTGCGGAATTATCAGCAACGGTTTCGCTAGGTTGTGGCACTGGCTGGCGCTGTGCACGCAAACTAGTGGATTGCTCGGCCACCAAGGCGGCAGCTTGCTCATTATTTAGAATGGAGGCTTCATCACGACCTGGAATACGTAACACCGAACCACGTTTGAGTTTGTTGACGTTGTCGCCCTCGAACGCTTCCGGGTTAGCACGCAGCAAAGCCACCATCATTTGTTTGATGGTCACGCTGGCATCGGGACGCACTTCTTCGGCAATCGACCACAAGGTTTTTCCGGTAGAGACAGGACCATAAGCACCGGTATTGGATGGATTGGCTTGAGGCACAGGTGCTTGAGCAATGGGTGCTGGAGCGAGTGCAGGCGGGAAATACGGCGGGGCTGGTTCTTGAGCTGCCGCCACGGGTTCTGGTGCCACCACTACTGGCGCTGCAGGGGTAGGCTCGGGCACTGGTTCAAAAACCAGAGGCGCCGCAGCCGGTTGTTCCGCCACAACAACGGCGGGTTCGGGAGTAGGTTCGGGTTCTGGCTTTAAGACTATCGGCGGCAATGTGGGCTCAGGCGGCGCAACGTATTGCACCGGTGCCACGGCAACTGTGGGCGCCTGCATCGGACGCACAATCGCTTTCGCGATATAGGGTGGGTCGATTAATGCAGTGTATTCCTTGGTAACACTGCCGCGGCCCCAGTCGGCTTCAATTAAAAAGCTCAGGAAGGGTTCAACGAATTTTCCGCTTGAAGTCACCAGCACCACGTTCTGGCCGCGCGCATTTTTACCGACACTAAAAGACAGATTGGCAGTGAGATAACCCGGCCGAGTCAGGCCAACACGCTCGAATGCCTCGGGCGACGCCAGACGAACATTCAGATTATCGACTTCGCCAGGCATGGCGGCAAAAATCGGAATTTCCGCGACAAGTGGTTGATTTAAGCCAGATTTGACTTGCAACTGACCCAAACCCAAGGCCATAACTTGCGAGCTACCCAAGGCCAATCCCATTGCCAAACTTAGCTTTAAATATCGGATTTTCACGCGTAACACTCCCCATCCTGATTCGGTGCCAGCACACTCACGGCCAAATCCCGGCGCTCATGAGTAAATATATCCCTATGAAATAACCGTTTACGCGCCTTTTTTCAAGAGCTTTCTGTCAATTAGCAATTCCGCGAGCTGAACGGCGTTCAGTGCCGCGCCCTTACGAATATTGTCCGACACTACCCAAAGATCTAAACCGCGCGGGTGCGAGATGTCTTCGCGAATACGGCCAACATAGACCGCATCATTACCCGAAGCATGCGTTACCGGCGTTGGATAGGCCCCGGCTTTATGCTCGTCCACCACTTCAACACCGGGGGCATTTTCCAATAATGCGCGCGCTTGTGCAGCGGTAATTTTGTCGCGGGTTTCAATATGCACCGCTTCGGAGTGACCAAAAAACACCGGCACCCGCACCACGGTCGCATTCACCTGGATTTCGGGGTCTGACAAAATTTTGCGAGTTTCCCAAACCAGTTTCATCTCTTCGGTGGTGTAGCCGTTTTCCAGAAAATCGCCGCCATGCGGAATCACATTAAAAGCAATTTGAACTGGATACACCTGCGGATTGGGATCTTGAAAACTCAGGATGGCTGCCGTTTGCTTGCCCAGTTCTTCCATCGCTTTCTGACCGGTACCCGACACTGATTGGTAAGTGGCAATATTGATCCGCGTAATGCCGACCGCACGATGAATCGGCGCCAAGGCCACCATCAACTGCATGGTTGAACAATTAGGGTTGGCAATAATGCCGCGCGGAATATTATCCAATGCATCGGGGTTCACTTCAGAAACCACCAAAGGCACATCATCGTCGTTACGAAACGCCGAGCTGTTATCAATCACGATGGCACCAGCAGCCGCAAACTTCGCTGCATATTCTTTTGAAGTAGAACCACCAGCAGAAAACAAGGCGATATCGACGCCTGTCGGATCAAAAGTGGCTAGGTCTTGCACGGTAATCTTGTGATTGCCAAAATCCACCTGTTTGCCTGCCGAACGCTCACTGGCCAATGGAATCAGTTTTTTTATCGGAAATTTTCGTTCCTGCAATACCGACAACATTACCTCGCCCACCGCACCGGTAGCGCCAACAACAGCAACAACGAATTCTTGTGGATTGGTCATGATTTTCTACGGGTTGTTATTTTAATTTTGGGACTCAAAGTTTACAGTAAACAGAACCTGCGAGTATGGTGATTTGTCATGACAAGACAACAGCAAATAGACGCAAATTCGTAGCCCGGGTCACGCTCCACCGACCCGGGAATCGATTGCGGGGAATAACTAGCGAAATAGGTAAGACCATTCAAACCAAGTTTGATTCGTGCATAGAATATTTTTTGGGATTACACATGAACCCGGGGCGGCGGAGCGTGACCCGGGCTAGGTCGTTTTCGTAGTTTAATTGCAAACGTGGGCAGTGCCCACCCTACTTACCACTACAACTTCGGCATAATCTCGCCCACATCCCCACACTGCGCACGATGCCGCATCGCCTGGTCCATCAATACCAATGCCATCATCGCTTCACAAATTGGCGTAGCACGCAGACCGACGCAAGGGTCGTGACGACCGGTGGTGATCACTTCAATCGGATTACCTTTCGTATCGACACTCACGCCTGGCAATCGCAAACTAGAAGTCGGTTTGAATGCCACTGAGCAGGTCACTTGCTGACCGGTGGAAATACCGCCAAGAATGCCGCCGGCGTTATTACTCATGAAGCCTTCCGGCGTCATCAGGTCGCGATGTTCGCTGCCTTTTTGTGTGACCGAATCAAAACCGGCGCCAATTTCAACGCCTTTGACGGCATTGATACTCATCATGGCCGAAGCGAGTTCGGCATCGAGTTTTCCGTAGATCGGTTCGCCCCAACCTGCGGGTACATTATCGGCAACCACAATCAAGCGGGCACCCACGGAGTCGCCGGATTTACGAACGCTGTCCATGAAGTTTTCCAGCTGGATAATTTGTTCGGCACAGGGCCAGAAAAAAGCATTCGCCTCGACCACGTCCCAATCAAAAGACGTCGGTTTCATTTCACCAACCTGCGCCACATAACCACGCACTTGAATGCCGTATTTTTGCAGCAACCATTTTTTTGCGATAACGGCAGCGGCAACCCGCATCGTAGTTTCACGGGCCGACGAACGACCGCCGCCGCGTGGGTCGCGAATACCGTATTTTTGCCAGTAACTGTAATCGGCATGACCTGGGCGAAATTGCTGAGCAATATTTGCATAGTCCTTGCTGCGAGCATCGGTGTTGCGAATCAATAAAGCGATTGGCGTACCGGTAGTTTTACCTTCAAACACGCCGGATAAAATTTCGACGGCATCTTCTTCATGGCGTTGCGAAGTATGACGGGATTTACCGGTCGCACGGCGCTGTAAATCCTGATTGAATTCTTCCGCTGAAATTTCGATACCCGGCGGGCAACCATCGAGCACACAACCAATCGCCGGACCGTGGCTTTCACCAAATGTGGTCAGCACCAACATACGGCCTAATGAATTCATACTCATCGGCGCGAATCCGCCAATAGTTTAATAGCGGCATGATGTGCAACCAAATCTTCACGCTCGACCACAAAAATTCCCATCTGCCCGACTTTGAATTCGACCCAGGCCAAGGGTAGTTGCGGCAATAGTTTTACTAATGCATGTTCGCTTTCGCCCACTTCGCAAATCAGAAAACCATTTTCGGAAAGATGCTGTGGTGCATCGCGCAATATTTCCAATGCCAAATCCAGACCATCATCGCCAGCACGCAAACCGAGTTCTGGTTCATGCGAATATTCTTTCGGCAAGGCATCGGTTTCGGCATGAGTGACATAAGGCGGATTAGTCACGATCAAGTCATAAACTTCGCCTTGCAAGCCACGAAATAAATCCGAATGCAGCACGCGAACATTGGTAGTTTCCAGGCGTTCAATATTTTCCCTAGCCAGTGACATGGCCTCTTCGCTGATATCGACCGCATCCACCTGCCAATCCGGATGGTAATGCGCGGTCGCGATGGCGATACAACCCGAACCGGTACACATATCGAGTACGCGTTGAATTTCACGGCCACCGGCCCAGGGCTCGAAACTGGTTTCGATCAATTCGGCAATCGGCGAACGCGGCACGAGCGCACGATGGTCGGTTTTAAAACTCAGGCCGGCGAACCAAGCTTCGCCTGTTAAATAGCAGGCCGGTACGCGCTCGTCGATTCGGCGCTGGAATAAGGCCAACACGCGGTCTTTTTCTTCATGAACGAGTTTGGCCTGCCTATAAGCCGGACTCAAGTCATGCGGCAAATGCAGCGCATGCAGCACGAGCTGGGTCGCTTCATCGAGCGCATTGTCGTAGCTATGACCGAAACTCAAACCCGCGGCGTTGAAACGGCTGGCGCCGTAGCGAATGAAATCGATAATGGTAGAAAGTTCTTGGCTCATGGCACGCTCGCTGTGTGAGCTCAAATTATAGCGGCAATAGGGGCTTGCTGGCTTATAATGCCGACATGAAAATAAAACATCAGCGCGGTATTTACAGCAAATCCATCCTCTACATCATACTGGCGGCGTTCGCGGCTGGCTTTGGCTTATGGGCAGCGCAAAATTGGTTTGATAAGCCTCAAGCCCCCTCTGCGAAGCTAATGCAGACCGTTCGCCTGTTCCCGGAAGTCCGCGAATTGCCAGACTTTGCCCTGCAAAGCGCCGATGCAAAAATCATCACTAAAGCCGCGATCAATAAGCATTGGACGCTGGTTTTTTTAGGCTTTACCCATTGCCCGGATGTTTGCCCGACGACTCTGGGCGATTTATCAAAAGCGCAAAAAGTGTGGGAAACACTCCCTGCCGAAACCCGACCTCGTGTCTTGTTTGTTTCAGTTGACCCCGAACGCGACACGCCAAAAATAATTGCAGAGTATGCCGCGTTTTTTCACAAAGACACTTTGACTGCGACCCTGCAAGAACCTGCGCTCACCAATTTTGTTCAATCGCTGGCACTTGTTTATGCCAAAGTACCATTGAAGAACGGCGACTATACGATGGACCATTCGGCGACCATCGTCGTGATTAATCCGCAAGGCAATGAAGTGGGCATTATCCGCCAGCCGTTTATGCCGCAAAAAATAGCTGCCGATTTAATCGCGCTGTCAAATAATAAACAGGATAAATAATGAGCCTAGCCGTATTTCTTCAATATGTAATGCCGCATCGTTTTTTTTCGCGGCTGGCTTATTTCGTTGCTAGAAATGAATGGCGACCATTCAAGAATTGGCTTATCGCTCTGGTCGTCAGAAAATTCAATGTCAATATGAGTGAAGCCGAAGTTAGCGACCCGCTTAGTTATAAAAGCTTCAACCAATTTTTTACTCGCGCCTTGAAACCGGGCGCACGCATTGCCGATGCTGATTCCAATACACTGTTAATTCCGGCTGACGGAAAAATCAGTCAGGTCGGGCGCATTAAAGACGGCGATATTTTCCAGGCCAAAGGCCACAGCTTCACTGCTGCCGAATTATTGGGCGACGAAGAAGCCGCCAAACCTTTTGCCGATGGCTGGTTCGCCAATATTTATTTATCACCACGCGATTATCATCGCGTACATATGCCATGGACCGGAACACTTACCGAAACCGTGCATGTGCCGGGACGTTTATTCACCGTTGCTCCGTGGGGCGTGCAAGCCATTCCTCGCCTGTTTGCCCGCAACGAACGTCTGGTTTGCCATTTCGACACCGACCATGGCCCGATGTGTCTAGTAATGGTCGGCGCCCTACTCGTCTCTGGCGTAGAAACGGTTTGGAGTGGCGTTGAAATCCCGAAATACGGTTCACGAATCCAACGTAAAAACTATCGCGGTAAAAATATCCAGATTGAACGCTTCGCCGAAATGGCTCGCTTCAATTACGGCTCCACCGTAATTTGCCTATGGTCGAAAGATGCCGTGCAGTTGAATGACTTTGCGACAGAAACACCAACCGTGCTGGGGCAGGTGCTGGGCAAAGTTAATTCTGCATAGGGTGCGCTCAAGCGCACCACGATTGGAAACGAATTAATGTTTTTCGTAGGAGCCACCTTGCGGGCGACCCATCTTCTTCGTGGGAGGGCCATAAGGCCCGAATGTTTGCACTGGCGGAAATAGTCGGGCCTTACGGCCCTCCCACATTATTAATTTTTATCAAATCTCGGCACGCCAGTTTTTATTATGCGTTTTAAAACTCTCACGCAATTGCAAAACCTGCGCTTCATCCAATGCGCCATTCGCTGCCCATTCAATATTTTGCTTTAGATGCTTGATACTACTGGTCCCCACAACGGCGCTTGCAATGCCGGAAAAAGACAATGCAAATCGCAACGAAAGCTCACCCCACTCCATTCCAAAGTTTGGCGGATTCATGGCTTTCCAACGATGCCAATACACCTCGCAATAATCACCCATTGGCACTGAATCGAAACGCCACGGATGATTCGCCGTCGGACGTTTAGCGATAAAACCCTTGCCCTGCAAGGTTATTAGCTGTTCATTCAATACCTGCTGATCACAAATATTGAGCGATGCCATAAAGCCATCAAAACGATCCATATTGATTGCATAACTCAAATCTTCGTTATCACCGGAATAGGCAATGGCGATTATTTTTCCGGCTTGCTTGGCTTTTTCGAGCGCATCAATCACATCACCACGCTCTAATGTTGAAGCAGGGCAAGAATGCAAATGGGCAATATCAATACGATCGGTTTTCAATTTGCGAAGCGCCTGCTCAACACCTGCCGTGATGCATGGCCCCGTCCAGTCTTGAATGCCATCAACGCCATAACCAAGCTTGGTGGACAAAACAAATTGCTCGCGTCTTCCAGATAAATACTGACCAATACGTTGCTCGGAAACACCATAGCTGGGTGCGGTGTCAATTAAATTAATGCCCAGCTCCAACGCTGTTTCCAATACACTCTGTGCACTGGCTTCATCAAGACTCACATGCCCAATTTGAATTGCCCCCAAGCCCAGTGAAGAAACCATCAAGCCTGTCGAACCATAGCCACGTTTCTCAATCATTGATATCGCCCCGATCATTCAAAAAAATATTTCAAGCATAGGGTGCGCGTGTGTGTCGCGCACCGATAATCATCATCGCAGCGTGCAGATGGTGCGCCGGGGGCACACCCTATGATTGTGTGCAGCATGTATCATTGACCGTGGGAGGGCCGTAAGGCCCGAATTGCTCGAGCCTGCGGAAACATTCGGGCCTTACGGCCCTCCCACAATAGGTTTTAGATCTTTATTCCACTACCCACATGCTTGCAGAACGCGCAGGCAATCGAAAACCATAGCTTCCAGTTTCGATGCGAAGTGTGCCGTTGGTAAATAATTCACGATAATTACGGAACCAGAAAAACCGGTTATTGGTATCAACATTAAAAAGGACTTCGTTGCCACATTTATTGATACCGGCAATACCGTCTTGGCCGCGGCGCCATAAAATGGCACAGTCGTTGTAAGCAAGCACTTCTTGGCTAATGCCCTGCATTTTGTTGTGGAAACGCAGCATGGCCTGCATGTCGACACTTTTATGGGCATCGAACCAGCGGCCGTTATCGCCAGCAGTGTAGTCGCTATACACCATCGGCTCGCCACCATCACGGCCCAATAAATACGCGTAGGCTAGTTTTTCGTCAGTAGGGTCGAGTAATAAATAACGAAAGCCGCTATTGTTGGGAATGTCGTGTGTGATGGGCATGGTCAATGCGCGGAATGGGTACAGTGCCTGCCCAAAAGCATACGGATCGACCAATTGATTCATGCTCTGACCAAAACCAAAAGCGCGCTTTATCGTATTGAGCAATGGGAAGTCGTAGGCACCGAAGTTGCTAGGCATATCGCGTAAATACGGTGCTAAAAAACGATCATACTCAAGCGTGCCGGCACCACCACCAGTAATAATCTCTGCGTAAACACGACGATTACCAATTAAATCGGGACTGAATACTGCACGCAGATGTTCGTTTGTCATGTGCTTGGCTGCGTCAACACGGTAACCTTCTACACCATAAGCATTTAGCATTCCAACATAAATACGTTGCTGTTTAATAACCCAGGCGTTGGCATTTAAGTCCGGCAAGCCGCGATCACCAGCACCACCACACAAGCGCCAATTTTGCACCTGATAAACGTCATTGTAATCAGTGATGCAGCGAGCTTCATGAAAATCCGTGGCGCTTAGAAAATTCTTAGTCAGATCACCAAACAAGCGTTGCCGTGTGAAATAAGCGCGGCGCTGGCTATAGTCTTTCAAGGCAAATGTGCCGGGAAAATCCAATGCACCATCTCGCTCGTTGGCCATATGGTTCAATACTAAATCGGCATATACCTTGACGTTTTTATTACGCAAGGCCGCCACCATGGCCTTGAAAGTTTCGGTGTTGCCACGGCAGTGGTCTATCACACGATAATCTTGCGGCTGATAACGAAAATACCAAGCGCAATCACTACCCGATTTCAATGGCGGCACGACTAATACCGCTTTATAGCCGAGACTGGCAATCTCGTCGGCTTGCTCGGTGACGCGTGTGTAAGGCCAGTCAAATGCATGCAAGACGACATCGGCTTTCACAAACGGGGTGACAGATGCCATCCAAAAAACGAGCGCCCATGTTAAATATTTGATCCACTGCGTTTTCATTATCGGCTCCTCATATGACTAGAAGACTGGCGTTGACCAGATAATTTCCGTAAATAAACAGATCACATGTACATTTTTTCTGAAAAAAAACCTTGTCAGCTTTCACTGACAAGGCTTAACGGGGGAGAATATTTATTTTTAGAACTTGTAGTTTAAACCTAGTAGAACTGTGCGGCCGTATTCGCCGTAGCGCTTGGGAGCAGTCAAGTCTCCGCGTAAATAATATTGACCATAGGGGTCATTAGTGAGGTTATTAACTTGCAGCAATATAGACAATCCTTCTAAGCGACTGCCCTCTTGAAAATTGTAACCAACTTGAAGGTCGGTAATGACTTCAGGCGAGTAGTAATCAAATGCACGATTACCTGCAAAACCACGATCTTCACCTAAGAAGCTATCGCGATAACGCTTGCTGATTCGGGCCGAAAAACCGTGCTTTTCGTAATAGAAACTAGCATTAGCGCTGAGGGTTGATAAACCTTGCAAGGGACGAGCGGAACCGGGGCCATTGGTCTCCACGCTGCTCTTGATATCTGAAGCATTTAAAGTAAAGCCAAAGCCATCAAGTGTTTCGGAGAACATACTGAAAGGGAAAGATGCATTAAATTCAAGGCCTTTCACATATCCGCCAGTACCATTCAAGAAATATCTAACGGCACCAGCATTACTGACAGGAGTTAGGGTTCCAGGATTGACATAACCCGTGAAATCAAAAGGTGCATTTTGCTCATAATCGAAAGTCGTCAGCTTTTTATAAAAATATGCTAGACCAATAAAAGCTTTGGTATCGAAATATTTTTCATAGGCCAGATCGTAAGAATTAGTCCTTGTAGGCTCTAACTGTGGATTACCAGCATTGCCTCTCCAAAAGCATTGCGTCGGCAACAACACTCCATGAAATTCATTTGGGCCCTCAAAATTACAACTGTACTGATTACTTGCACGCATTCTGTCCAGTCGAGCACGCGCCAAAGTCTTTGCAGCACCGAAACGAATAAATTGGTCGTAAGGCAACTCAAATGACAAATTTAAGCTAGGTAAAAAATCGTTATATTTCGCACCACCGGTTATGGGCGTTGCAATAGTTCCAGAGCCATTTGCACCAAAACCCTGGGAGCTTTGATCAGTTTGAATAAACTGCGCTCCAATATTGCCCCTAACTGGTACTGAGCCCAATTGTGTATCGATATTTAATTGGGCAAAAACAGTAGTCACTTTTTCGTTTACGGACCAGTTTTTGTCGTAGACATCACCTGGAGAATTCAATGATCGAACATATAAGCCACTATCCAATGCTCCCTGCAAATCAAATGCGACGATAGGCCACCCACCGGTCAAATCGTTGTAAACAGGCGATAGCAATAAGCCCGAAGGAATATTTGTAGGAACTGCACTACCAGCAGCCAACCTCAAAATGTATTCAATACTTTCACGGCTCTTATCGCGATCAGAGTAATTCACACCAAACTCAAGACTGCTGAAGGCCCCTTCCAAAAAATCACGCTTCAAGTTTAAACGTAAGGCTACTTGGTCATCACGCACCTTAAAATCTTTAAGGTAACCGGCCTGCCCCCAACCCGAGCTATCGGTCAAGCGAACAATGCTTGGGTCTGAATTGTTCCGACTAAAAGTGTAAGTTGGCAAACCGGTACTTGGATTAATCACGAAACTAACTGTTTGCGACAGAGGATTATCTGCATTGTCCGTAGCTCCGGCATATAGCTCCAGAACTTGGTCATCACGTTTGGCAGACGAGCCACTGACATCGAGCACTGCCGTCCAATCTTCATTTAGTTTTAATTTATTGTTCCAGCCGATAGAGAAAATATCGTCATCTGCGGTGTTTAATTCGTGCTTTTGAACCGGCGTGATACCAGCAAAAGTTCCACTCAAGACATGGGTGAGTCCAAATAACGGTCCCGTGGTAATGTTGGTTGGAGTGGCTCCTGTCCAACCCAAGCCCATTTCCATTCCACGTGCCACTTCGGCTTTTTCAAACCGGGAATAAAAAATATCAAGCTCGCTGCGGAACGTGTCGTTTGGCCTATATTCCATAATTGCCATAACGCCTGTGCGGACGTTGTCTGTAGAACCGGCGCGCTGCTTGCTACCTTCTTGGTAGAGTGCAGTTCCTCCCGCAACAGCACCATTTGTTTGATAGCCTGTCGCCTCCCATTGCTGGCTTTGACCAGGCGAATCCAAGCGAGCAAAGCCCAATGCTACGCCGAAGGTATTATCGGCAAATTGATCAATGTAGGTTCCACTGACACGACTGCCACTAGCTGAAAAATCAGGGTTCACGCTACCAAGAGAGTTTTGCTCAAAACGTGCGTTCAAGCTCACCGTACGCTCGCTGTAGCTCAGCGGCTTTAAGGTTTGCAAATCCACCGTTCCTGATACACCTTGACCAACAAGTCTGGCATCGGGTGTTTTGTAAATTGTTACACCGCCGATTAATTCAGAAGGATATTGATCGAACTCGACACCACGATTGTCGCCGACGCTGACCTGCTCACGACCGTTCAATAAAGTCGTACTGAAGTCACCAGCGAATCCTCGAATGTTAATCTCGGATGCACGACCCGCAATACGCTGGGAGGTGATGCCGGGAGCACGCGAAATAGCATCCGCGATGGAGTTGTCAGGCAGCTTGCCAATATCTTCCGCTGAAATAACTTCAACAATAGAAGTAGCTTCTTTCTTTTTCTCGATCGCACTTTCAATACTGCGGCGAATACCCGTCACCTTCACCGCATCAAGTTCAACCGCTTCACCTACTTTCTTTTTCTTTGCGGCTAGCGCTTGTTCTTCTGTCGTAGCAGTAGCGCCTGCATCTTGCGCGAAGCTATTTGCGCTCGCTAACAAAAGGGCCGCCGCACAGGCAGCAGCGATGGGATTGAGTTTAAAAATCGCCTGTCGATCAGCGTTTTTTCTCGCTTTAGTTGCTTGGCTGTGCATGGTGTTCCCCGTTGTTGGTGTTAGTCGATCTACTTGCAAGGCTCTAAAAATCGGCTTCTATGTAATAAAAGTACGTTCCAGAACAATTGCTCTAAACCTAAATGTAACAAAATTAGAGAACATGTCAAATATTAAGTGAAATTATTTTCGTCATGGAAATCACCTGGTTTTTGACTACAATGCTTATTTATCAACGCTTTAGCTTTCATTTTTAAAATACAAAGAAACATTTAACAATCACTTATTAATGTAAATGTAGTTAAATTACTTATTTTATCGAACCTAGCGGAAGCGCTTAAAGCTAAAAAATATGATTTCTGTTCAGTTTTGCGTTGACCGGAATGCCTAAAAACACGTACTTTGCATACTTGGCTGCTTTAAGCCGCACTAAATAACGAGCACAACACGCATGACAAGCCCCCTTCCAGCCAAGCAAGCCGCTTTTGCCAACCCGCGCTTGCTCGCCGATATTGGCGGTACCTACGCCCGCTTTACGCTTGAAACTGCTCCTGGCCAGTTTGAACACAGCCAGTCTCTACTATGTGCCGACTTTTCCGATTTTCATGCGGCAATAAAACATTATTTGAAAGGTTTGAAAGTAGAGCGCATCAAAAATGCCGCGCTCGCGATTGCCAATCCGGTTTCTGGTGACCAGGTTCGCATGACCAATTACCACTGGCAATTTTCGATTGAAGAAATGCGGGAGCGACTGCAATTTGACAATCTGGTAGTGGTGAATGACTTCACTGCGTTGGCGATGTCGCTGCCCAAGTTACTGCCTAATCAACGCCGACAAATTGGCGGCGGCCATTCAGTGGCCGATAGCGTTATCGGTTTGATTGGTGCCGGTAGTGGATTGGGGGTATCGGGTTTAATTCCCGCTGGTGCTGGCTGGGTGGC
>JAYSXB010000140.1:0-11115 GCA_043717775.1 Arenimonas sp. | reverse complement strand
CTTTGAGCATGGCGTATTCGCCGCTGACTTGATACACAAATGTCGGTACGCCGAAATGGTCTTTCACGCGGCGCACGATATCCAAGTAGGGCATACCGGGTTTTATCATCACCATATCAGCGCCCTCTTCCAGATCGAGCGCAACTTCGCGCAGGGCCTCGTCGCTATTGGCCGGATCCATTTGATAGGTATATTTATTGCCCGAGCCCAAGGCACCAGCGCTGCCGACGGCATCGCGGAATGGCCCGTAAAAACTGGAAGCATATTTTGCCGAGTAGGCCAGAATTCGCGTGTTTACAAAACCTTCTTCTTCGAGTGCTTCGCGAATGGCGCCAATGCGGCCGTCCATCATATCGCTCGGTGCGACTACGTCGGCACCGGCATAGGCATGTGATAGTGCCTGCGCAACGAGTGCAGCCACAGTTTCATCGTTGACCACATAGCCGCTGTCATCGATCAAGCCGTCCTGGCCGTGAGTGGTATAGGGGTCGAGCGCGACATCGGTGATAACACCCAAATGCGGAAATTCTTTTTTCAACGCGCGAATGGTGCGTTGCGCGAGTCCGTTTTCGTCCCAAGCGGCAGCACCGTCGAGCGATTTTGCATCGGGAGCAGTCACCGGGAACAACACCATAGCCGGAATTTTTAGGGCAACGGCTTGTTCGGCGACTTTCAAACATTCATCAATCGACAAGCGTTCAACACCGGGCATGGAGCTGATAGCGGCACGGCCACTGGCTTCGTGAACGAAGACCGGCAAAATAAAATCACTCGCGCTCAAACTGTTTTCGCGCATCAAGCGGCGGGAAAAATCGTCGGCTCGCATGCGGCGTGGCCGCTTCATCGGGAAAGTCATATAGTGCTCCTTTGCGAATATGATAACGCCGGATACGATAGGCGGATGCAATTATTTCGCTCCTTCCCGACTAGTGTGCGAGTCTGCCTGATATTTCTGGCGGTTTTATCGCTGTGCTGCGTGCTCGGGCCATGGCTGATTCGTTTTGATCCGCATCGCCCCGACTGGGATTTTTTATCGACCGCGCCGTCTTTTTTAAGCGGCCACTGGTTTGGCACTGATGCCATTGGCCGCGATATTCTGGCGCGCACGCTGGCCGGTGGTCGTTTGTCACTCACCATTGGTGTGCTCTCGAGTATTTTGGCCTTGGCGCTCGGCGTTAGCGTTGGTGCGATCGCCGGTTATGCCGGTGGCTGGGTAGAACGCATTATTGTTCGCTTATTAGACGTGATGTCGGCGTTGCCATTTTTATTGATCGTGATTTTATTGTTGAGTCTGTTTGGACGCTCGCTATTTTTATTATTGGCCGCGATTGGTGCTTATGTCTGGATTGATTTGGCACGCGTAATGCGAAGCGAAGCCGCGCGTTTACGGCAGGCACCTTTCGTATTGGCATCGATTGCCGCCGGTGCGCGTTTTGATCAAGTGTTGCGTTGGCATTTATTACCTAATTTGATGCCGATTGCCTGGGTGTATTTAGGTTTGATTTTGCCGCAGGCGATTTTAGTTGAAAGCTTTCTGGGCTTTTTGGGTTTAAGTGTTGATGAACCATCGGCCAGTTGGGGAAGCTTGTTGTACGAAGGTGCACAGGAAATGGACAGCGCTCCTTGGTCATTGATTTTTCCCGCCTTGTTTTTAGTCGCAACGCTGGCGAGCTTTCAATTTTTAGGCGATGGCCTGCGTGATTGGCTGGATGTTCGCAAGGAAGATTCGCGATGATGCCAGTCTTTCGTATTGAAAATCTGCAGGTACATTTGTCGAAACAAACCGAGCCACTGCTGGGTCCATTATCTTTACAATGCGCCGAGTCCGAATGCTTGGGCTTGGTCGGTGAATCGGGTAGCGGTAAAAGTTTGACTGCGCTTTCATTACTCGGTTTGTTACCGCCGGGATTACACGTGAGCGGTAAACTGCAGTTGTTTGGCGAAGCTATCGTTTTCAATTCACCGCAACATATTGCCCTGCTTGGCCGCGCCATTGCCTGGATGCCACAGGATGCCTCCGCTGCTTTACATCCACTGCGCACGGTCGGCGACCAGCTTTGCGAATCGATTCAAGTATTGCAAAAAATAAATTCGGCGGACGCCCAAAAAGCGGCATTGCAATTATTGTCTCAGCTCGAATTACCTGAACCCGAACAACTGCAAGATCGTTATCCACATCAATTATCTGGCGGACAGCGGCAACGCGTGCTATTGGCGATTGCCCTGGCCGGAAAACCGAAAATCCTGATTGCCGACGAGCCCACCTCGGCACTCGATCCACGCTTGGCGCGCGAAGCCCTCGAACTACTGGATTCATTAAGAAAAAAACTACAGCTCGCCATTTTATTAATCAGTCACGATTTACCGCTGCTCAGTGCCTACGCCCAACGCGTGATGGTGTTACAGCGCGGCAAAGTCGTTGAAAGCGCTAGTGTTCAAGAAATTTTCAAACATGCTCAACATCCTAACACGCAAGAATTATTAGCCGCCGAACATCTGCCAGCACCAGCACCGCATGCGATCGGCGAATCGATTTTGAAAGTGGATTCTGTGAGCATTCGCTACCCCCGCGCAAAGACAAACGCGGTCGAGGAAGTAAAGTTTGATTTAAAACGCGGTGAATGTTTAGTCATTCTTGGCGAAAGCGGTAGTGGAAAAAGTAGTTTGGGTCGCGCGCTACTCCGATTAATTAATCATGGTGTAAGTGGTAGCGTGCGTCTGGATGGCGAAGATATTTTGCAAGCTTCACGCCTGCGCTTGCGGCAGCTGCGTCGGCGTATGGGCGTGGTATTTCAGGACCCGGCATCATCGCTGAATCCACGCAAAAAAATTGTAGATATTATTGGCGAACCATTAGTCATACAAACCACTATGAACGCTGAGCAGCGACGCGTTCGAGTGATCGACTTACTACGACAAGTCGGCATGGACGCCAGCACACTCGAGCGTTATCGGCACCAATTTTCTGGTGGCCAACAGCAACGTATTGCGATTGCACGGGCTTTAGCCATGTCGCCCGATATTTTGCTATGCGATGAAGCAGTATCTGCGCTCGATGCCCATCATCGTTCTGAAATTATTCGGCTATTAAGTAATATTATGCAGACGCACGGACTCGCCCTGGTCTTTATCACTCATGATCTGGCATGTGCCAAGGCCTTGGCCGACCAAGTTTTGGTGATGGACCAAGGCCGTATCTTGGAACAGGGCCCGGCCAATAAGGTCTGGCAAGATGCGCAACATCCTGTGACACGTGCACTTTTATCGGCCAGACCCGCGTAATAAAATGCGTGATTGCTAGACGAAAACGGCGCTCTGTGGCAACGTGCAACCATGCCTTTTAGAACTCTACTACTCCGCGAACCCGATTCTTTCGAGCAAACATTGCTTTGGGCGCAAGACATGGCCTCGCTGGCAAACGCCACCTTGCGACATTTCGAAAGTCTGGGCGCGCGCAATGCAAAATTAGTCTGGCACACCGCATTATCCGAACCCAATGACTGGAAATCGGTACCTGCTATTGATTTAAGCGACGACGACGTCATCTTGATTCGGCAAGCACGACAAGATGGCAGCTATGCTGAAAAAATCGGCAATGAAATTTTGCATGTCGCTATTTTATTAACCGGCCAGCAACATCTTTGGGCGTGTTTATGTGTCGAGCTCGACACCAATGCCCCCGATCCAAGGCAACAACAAGAATGGCAAGAGTCGCTAGGCAAGCTCGCCTTGCGTAGTCAATCGGTATTGCAAACCGAGCGCCTGCGAGTTGATGTCGATCGTTTAGCACGTGCCGAGCGTTTGCAAAGATCTTTATTTGCCATTAGCGACCTGGCCAATTCTGACAAAGAAACGCACGAAGTTTTGCACGACCTGCATCAAATTGTCGGGCGTTTAATGTATGCCGAGAATTTTTATATCGTCCGCTACGACAGAAGCGATGAAACCATCCAGTTTATCTATTTCGTCGATACCCACGACACCCTGCTCCCGCATCCTGAAGAAAAAATTTATACCAAGGACATTCCCAACAGCGTCACCATGGCCATGTTGCGTTATGGAAAACCGATTCACGGCCCGTCCTGCGAAGTTATTAAATCGCTCAACGTTCCTTACGATGAAAGCCTGGGGCCGGAAAGTCTGGACTGGCTTGGCGTACCCATGCTTGATCATGGTGAAGTGCTCGGCGGCGTGGTGGTACAAAGCTACGACGCAGAACACAGCTACACCAATGAAGATCAGGCCTTGCTGGCTTATGTGGCGCAGCATATTTTGACTGCACTGCAAAGACGTGACGCCCAGGAAGATCTGGAAAAGCGCGTGAATGAGCGCACCATCGAGCTACAGCAAGAAGTCACAGTCAGACAACGGAGCGAGCGCTTGCAGCAAGCGTTGTTCCGCATTGCTGAGGTCACCCAAAGCAGTGCCAGCATTGATTTGTTTTATGCTTCGGTACATAAAATTGTCGGTGAATTACTGCATGCAAAAAATTTCTATATTGCCTTTATTTCTGAAGACGGCGCGCATCTCGATTTTCCGTATACCGCCGATGAACGCGATCTGCTAAGAAGCTCCCGACCTATTGGCAAGGGATTAACCGAGTACGTTATTCGTACTGCAAGAGCGGCTCTACTCAATCGACGTGATATTGACGCTCTTGAACAGCAAGGCGAAGTGATTGTCACCGGTACCAAATCGGTAAGCTGGATGGGTGTGCCTTTGTTTTTATCGGGTGAAGTGAAAGGCGTTATTGCCCTGCAAAGTTATACCGAAGATTATCACTATGCCGAATTAGACAAAGAGCTAGTGAGTTTTGTCGGTGTGCATATTGCCAATGCACTTGAGCGTCGACTCAATAATGAAAACCTGCGTAAAGCTTATGCCCAATTAGAACATCGCGTTTCCGAGCGCACCTATGAGCTTGCCAATGCCAATAATGAATTGCGTGATCAAATTTTGGTACGCGAGCGCATGGAGCTCAAACTTAAACATGAAACTTTGCACGATGCCTTAACTGGCCTGCCCAACCGCAGTCACTTGCTGGGCCGTTTGGGTCGTGCCTTGGGTCGTTATCATAATGACGCCAGTCGATTATTTGCGGTGCTGTTTCTGGATCTGGACCGCTTTAAAATCGTCAATGATTCGGTCGGCCATTTAGTGGGCGACGAGCTTTTAAAAGAAGCCGCCAAACGGATTAGTAGCTGTGTGCGCGAACCCGATTTGGTATCGCGTTTGGGCGGTGATGAATTTGCCGTGGTGCTTGAAAATATTGCTGATCAAGAAGATGTCATCATCGTTGCAGATCGTATTATCCGCGCCTTGAGCGGCCCGATGCGAATTGCCGGTAAAGAATTATTTACCTCCGCCAGCATTGGTATTGCCATTGTCGATGCGCGCTATCGTAACCCCGAAGAATTATTGCGCGATGCCGATGTCGCCATGTATCGCGCCAAAGCCAGCGGTCGTAAAAGATATTCCCTGTTTGATGAAGGCCTGCATGAAATCGCCTTGAAAACGCTGGATTTGGAAAACGATTTACGCCGCGCATTGCAACGCCACGAATTCCAGCCGTTTTATCAACCGATTGCACAATTGATTGACGGAAAAGTGATCGGCTTTGAAGCACTAATGCGCTGGAATCACCCGGAACGCGGATTGTTGGCGCCCGGCGAATTTCTGGACGTCGCCGAAGAAACCGGCAATCTTGAAGCCATGGATTGGCAGATTTACGAGCAGGTCTGTATTGATCTGGATTCATTAGTGGTGATGGGCACTTACGTGACCTTGAATGTATCGCCCGTGCATCTTCGCGATAAAACATTTGCCGAACGCTTTTTGGCATTGATGGATCGCCATCAGGTAAAACCGCAAAGCATTCGACTGGAAATCACTGAAGGCGCCTTGCTTGAAGACCCCGAACAAGTTGCCAGTTGTTTATCCATACTCAAACAATTAGGCGTCCATACCGTGCTCGATGATTTCGGCACCGGCTATTCCTCGCTTTCGTATTTGCATCGCTTCCCCTTATCGGGCTTGAAAATTGATCGCTCCTTCGTCAATGCACTGCAAGAGGGTGAAGCCGGTGGCAGTACCGCCATCGTGCGTGCCATCCGCTTAATGGCCGACTCACTGGGCCTTGATGTCATCGCCGAAGGCATCGAAACCGAAGATCAACGCCAGCAATTACGCCTGCTCGGACTCACCCTCGGCCAAGGCTATTTATTTGCACGGCCCGCGAACTTGAATGATGTATGCGAAAAATATGTGCTTGGTAATGCCGTTGTTTGATTTTTTATTTATGGCAGTTCCCTCTGGCCACCACAAACGGTGGTTGCTATGTGCAATAAAGAACGGGCTCCTGCAAATAAATTACAAAGTTTTTTGCATGATCTTTGTAAAAACATCCGACGCTTCCCATGCTCTCAACCATGCCCGCAGTTGTGCATAAGGACTTGCATCAAACCAAGCTCTATCTACACCTGCGAATTGTCGAATGAATGGCAGCAAGGCCAAGTCCGCAATACCTGCTTTATTGCCGAATAAATAAGAAGTTTCAACAAGCCGGGCATTTAAGTCATGCAACATAATTTCACCCTGCGCGCGATAATGCTGCATCGAATATTCCCGATAGCGCTCCGGATATTTATAGCGATCCAGCGCGTATTTGAATTCAGCATCATTGCGTTCGATCAATGCGCGCGCTTCGTCGGGAAAACTAGGCAGCATGCCGAGCGGGTCATGCTGTTGAAACGCCCACAACATAATGTCCAGGCTTTCATCGATTACAAGGCCATCGGCTAAGACCAAAACCGGCACCGTCGCTTTTGCCGACAATTGCAGCATGCGCTCGGGCTTGGCTTTTAAATCCACTTCACATAAATCCACGCGGAGCCCGCTAATGGCAATTGCGAGGCGTGAGCGAATGGCATAAGGGCAGCGGCGAAAAGTGTAGAGCAGCGGCTTTGGCAGCATGAATAGAGTTACCGTTTTGTATAGAACGCATTATCATGATGCCATGACTACCTGCCCAAAGTGCCTATATCAACGCCTAGCGAGCGACAGCCAGGTGCATCCGGATATTTGCCCGGCCTGTGGCATTGTCTATGGCAAATGGCTGGCGAAAAAAAATGATACCGCCGAAGAAACTTTGATCGAACCGCAAACGCAACAAACATTTTTACAATGGCTAAGCGAAGCGCCGGAGCAAGTCGATGATATGGCTTTTTGGGCGCGCGCAATATGCGCAGTATTATTTACGCTATGGACGATTTATTTCATCAGTAACGGCATTAGTTGGGAAGTGCTGGGTGGTTCGTTTATGCATGGGGTCAATTTAATATTCCACGAATTTGGCCATTTGTTTTTCAGGCCGTTCGGTGAGTTCATGACTATTCTTGGCGGCAGTTTGTTTCAGGTGATTTGGCCGTGGACATTTTTGTTCGCCTTTTTATTCAAATACCGTGACACCTTTGCTGCAAGTTTAATGCTGTGGTGGAGCGGCCAAAGCTTCGTGGATTTATCACCTTACATTGCCGACGCCTATTATCGAGGCCTTCCTTTAGTTGGCGGTGGCGGTGAAGAATCCCATGACTGGGGCAATTTGCTGACCATGACCGGCACGCTTGAAAGCTATATGGGCTTTGCCCGCGCCAGTTTTTTTATTGGCAGCGTGATGATGATTGCGGCAATGATTTGGGCGGCGTTGGTGTTGCGGCAACAGTGGCGCGTACTGAAACAAGCAACATAATGGCCCTTCAAGCCTAAATCCGCGATAATGGCCGTTCTTTGCTGCGGCTCTCGCAGCGGTTTTCCGGAGGGATGTATGGCAGAACCCATCATTACGGCACCAGCAGGTGGCGCAAAAATTACTATTTCGGGCGGCAAGTTGAATGTCCCGAATAATCCGATCATTCCATTTATCGAAGGCGACGGTACCGGTGCGGATATCTGGGCAGCATCGGTTCGCGTTTTGGATGCAGCAGTAACGAAAGCCTACGGCGGCGAAAAGAAAATTCACTGGCTGGAGGTTTTCGCCGGCGAAAAATCCAATAACCAATTCGGCACCTGGCTGCCGGAATCGTCGGTGCAGGCTTGCCGCGATTATTTGGTGTCGATCAAAGGCCCGTTGACCACACCGGTTGGCGGCGGCATTCGTTCCTTGAACGTCGCGCTACGTCAAATGCTCGATCTGTATGTTTGTCTGCGCCCGGTGCGCTGGTTCAAAGGCGTGCCTTCACCGGTCAAGCGCCCCGATCAAGTCAATATGACGATCTTCCGTGAAAACACCGAAGACATTTATGCCGGTGTTGAATATGCCGGCGGTTCGGAACTGGCACAAAAACTGCTCGACTTTATTGCGAAGGAAGATCCCAAGGCCTTCGATAAAATCCGTTTCGGCACGCAGGAAAAATCCGAAGCTTGGCAAACGGCGCTCGAAGGTATCGGCGCGCCGCATCGCGAAGTCAAAGTGAATGTTGGCCTCGGTATCAAGCCGGTGTCGTATTTGGGTACCGAGCGTTTGGTCCACAGTGCAATGGGATACGCCATAAAAAACAAATCCAAATCGGTAACCTTGGTGCACAAGGGCAACATCATGAAATTCACCGAGGGTGGTTTCCGTGATTGGGGTTATCAGGTTGCGAAAGATTTTTACGGCGCAGTAGAACTCGACGGCGGCCCGTGGATGATTATTCCCGAGGGCAAGCCCGGCGCTGGTTTAATTATTAAAGACGCGATTGCCGATGCGTTCCTGCAGCAAATTTTGTTGCGCCCAGCGGAATACGATGTGTGTGCCACCTTGAACTTGAACGGCGATTATTTGAGCGATGCACTCGCCGCCCAAGTGGGTGGTATTGGTATTGCACCCGGCGCCAACATCAACTACGTCACCGGTCACGCCGTGTTCGAAGCTACCCACGGCACCGCGCCGAAATATGCCGGACTGGATAAAGTAAATCCGGGCTCGGTAATTTTGTCGGGTGAAATGATGCTGCGTTATATGGGCTGGACCGAAGCGGCGGATGCAATTATTGCGGCCATGGATAAAGCGATTGCCAATAAGCGTGTGACTTACGATTTTGCCCGTTTGATGGAAGGCGCGACCGAAGTGAAGTGCTCCGAATTTGCCGATGAAATGATCAAGCAAATGTAATTGTTGTTTGGTGTTGCATCCAAAGAAAAGAGCCGCGAAAGCGGCTCTTTTCTTGTTGTCATAGGAGCGTCCTTTAGGCGCGACAGGTCTGCAATCATCTTGAACGTAGGAGCGAGCTCTGCTCGCGAAAATCTGCGACGAGGCACTTCGCGAGCAGAGCTCACTCCTACGTCAGATTATTTTCCGCGCAAGAGACGCTGTTAAATTTCCTTGGCGGCCGTTCCAAAAAATTTCGGCAATTTTATTTTTTCCAGAATCAGCATCATCGAAATAATCACTAGGCCCATTCCGATCAAACTGAGTAAGGTTGGATGCTCGTGCAAAAACAGTACGCCCCAGATCAAGGCAAATACCGGCACCAATAAAGTCACTGTTACTGCGCGTGTACTGCCAACATCGTGCAGTAATTTGAAATACAAAAAGTAGGCAACACCGGTACAGAGCACGCCGAGTGGCAGCAACATCAGCCACGGTGTTAACTCGACAGTAGAGGGTATTGGGCCGCCGATAAACAGCACCGGCAATAAGGCAAGCGAGGCGCCGAGCAAACTACCGGTCGCCACTGCCATCGGGTCAACATTTGAAAAACGTTTGCGAATTTCACGAGCACTCAAGGCATAAAGCGCTGCCGCCGCCATGCCTGCAAAAACACCCAACGCCGTTGCCAGATTCATGGGCAACCCGCCAAATCCCACAATCATTGCGACGCCGATAATACCCAGCGAAACACCGGCAAACTTGCCTATGCTCGGTCTTTCGCCATACAGCCAAAGCAGTAATACGCTAAACAAAGGCACCATGGCATTTAATACGGCGGTAACACCGGCAGGCAAAGTAATGCTGGCGTAAGCGAATAACCAAAATGGCAGCGCGGAATTGATAAAACCGATCCAGATATAGGCTCCGGCATTTTGGCGAAGATGCAAAGGCTTGCGCATCACCAACAAGACAATGAGCAATACTAAGGCGCCCAGAATCAAGCGCCCGGCCGCGACCCAGTTGGGCCCGAGCTCGGGCACCGCAATGCGCTGAAACATGAATGAGCTGCCCCAAATCATGGCTAATAAAATCAAACGAATGTAAGAGGAGTAGCTCATCAATCTGCCTTGGTGTTTGTTTCGCCAATAAGCTTAGCGAAACGAAAAATTAAAAATATCCGAAAACGGTGATATACGGTGATGCTTTATTCATCGCACGCAGCGGATTTTGCCTTGATTGTTTTTTTCATTGGCTTCGATTTGAAAATCGAAACCTTTCCGGTCAATTTGAATCCAGTATTCGCTAATTTTACCATCGACAACGCGATACACGGCGCTCGCTATTTCAATGACCGGCAAGCCACTGGGGGCAACACCATCAATTGGGCCAATATGGCAACCAGTTTGTTTCCAGCGGGCATACACGCGGTCGCCGTCGGCCAGTAATTGCGTAACTTCAAAATCGAAATCACCGTAAACTCGCTTAAAATCTTTCACATGGGCGGCGTAATCTTCCGGACTACGCACAACGGTCGTTTCATTTTCAGAATTCATCTGGTGTGCCAATACTTTTGAAGCCAAATAGTGCGAAGATTTATCCGGTGCTTTGCCGGAACGCACCTGATTTAAAAAATCATGCACCACTTCTTTGGGCGATGCGCTGGAAGCAATTGCTTCGCCCGTAACGGCGGCAAGCGCCGCTGGGGTAGCTATAAAACCACCGAGAAATAGCAGACCGATTGACATATTCATATTGAACTCCTTGAGTAGGTTACTTGACGAGTTTGCAAGTTACGCTCACAGTCAGGCTTTGAAAATCGCATTGTTTTCAAACCAGACTTGAGTATTATTCAAGATGAGCAAACCCGCATTGCAATGGATTCCCGGCTTTATGCACACCGCCCGTAGCGGCAATATGACGCGGGCGGCGGAGCAGTTAAATGTCACGGTCAGCGCGCTTAGCCATCAAATGCGCCGATTGGAAGA
>JAYSXB010000139.1:0-1664 GCA_043717775.1 Arenimonas sp. | reverse complement strand
CGTTTTCACCCATAAAGCGCATACGCGGTTGTGCCGGGTCGGTAAAGCCACGTTTTACTTCTGCCACGTCGCTTAAACGCAAACTTCTGTCGCCAACGCGGATAGGAAAATTCTTGATTTGTTCAACGCTGTCGAATGCGCCATCCACCCGAAGCTGCACGCGGTCACTGCCGGTTTCAAAAAATGCAGTAGGCGTTACCGCATTTTGTTGATCAATGGCTTCCTGTACTTTTGTCATCGGAATGCCGAGCGTGGCAAGCTTGGTATTGGACAACTCGATCCAAATTTTTTCGTCTTGCAAACCCAGCAAATCCACTTTGTTTACATCTTTGACACGATGCAATTCCAGCTCGAGTCGCTCGGCATAATTTTTCAGCGTGGCGTAATCGAAACCATCGCCGGAAAGCGCATAAATATTACCGAAAGTATCGCCAAACTCATCATTAAAGAACGGCCCGACGACGCCTTCAGGCAGGGTCGGTTTAATATCGCCGGTCTTTTTTCTGACTTGATAAAATAACTCGGGTAATTTGTCGGAAAACATCGAATCTTTGGCCATGAACATCACCATCGACTCACCCGGGCGCGAGTACGAACGAATAAATTCGTAGCTGCCGGTTTCCATTAATTTCTTTTCGATGCGGTCGGTCACCTGCATCGATACTTCTTCGGCCGTTGCTCCCGGCCACAAAGTACGCACCACCATTATTTTGAAGGTGAATAGCGGGTCTTCTGATTGACCCAAACGCTGATAGCTCACGATACCCGCAAAGGCGAGCACGATCATGATGAACAATACCAGGGTGCGATTATTCAGCGCCCAAGCCGAAAGATTGAAGTTACTCATTTCAATTGACCGTTTTTTCGTTTGCGGCTATAGCATTAAATGCGGCCGCTACTTCACGATTATTATTATCGACTGCGCGCACCTGTTGACCTTCGCGCAATAAATGCACACCGGCAATCACCACCCAATCGGTTGTTTTTACACCCGATAAAATTGGCACGCTGGTTTCGCCATAGGCACCAATTTGCACGGGCACTAAATGTACTTGTTGTTCACGCAAGCTCTGCTGTGCAAATTGTTTTTGTTCTTCTTCAGTCTGTGTTTTATTTTCAACTGGAGAGAGTTTCTGCAAAACCCACACCGCCGGCTTGCCGTTTAGTTGATGTATGGCCGAGAGCGGCAAACTCATTTTGCTGCTGTTTTCATCTTGCACATAAACGCGTGCGCTCTGGCCAACTTCGGCTTTTACGCCGTCGGCTTTAAAGCTCACCTTGGCCGCAAAGGTGCGCGCGAGTGGATCGGCAGAAGGCGAAATTTCGCGCAGTGTTGCCGGAAATATTTTTCTAGGTGCCGACCATAATTCCACCTGCATTTTACGGCCCGGTTGAAATTGCGAAACAAATTGTTCGGACACACTAATAGAAATTTCACGCGCCCCGTCAGTCGCCAGTACAAAAATGGTTTGTCCGGCGGCCACCACTTGGCCTGCCTCAGCCATTCGCTGTGAAATAACGCCATCTTTTGGCGCGCGCAATACGGCATAGCTGGTTTGATTGCTTGAAAAATTGGAGCCGGCTTGGGCTTGTTTAACTCGAGCCGCGGCAGCGGCATAGGCCGACACTCGGGTGTCATATAAAGAACGGCTCACCACTTGTTT
>JAYSXB010000138.1:0-1665 GCA_043717775.1 Arenimonas sp. | reverse complement strand
GCCTGCTACGAGTGGTTGATTGCTTGTAAGCGCTGCGGAATGGTCGCAGTGTTGAGGGCTAAAAGCACTTATCCCGCCTGATACTTCTGAATAATTTTTGCAGCGGTATCGAGTGCGTATTGCTTACTGCTAAATCGTTCCGGAAAAGCGGCTGATATTTTTTCTGCAATATCGGTCATTTTTATTTTTTGCTGTGCTGCTTGTAATACGAGCAAAGTAACTTCGCCATCTTGATTGAGTTGGGGAACATAATCGGGCGACGCGAAAGCTAGTTTTCGTTGTGAAATGGGGCGGCTGTTAAAAGTGGATTGCTTGAATTTTAGCAGTGACTTTCCGGAGCTATCAAAGTGTTCTGTTATCCAGCTATAAACATACTCATCGCCAATGAGTTTTGCCGAGAACTTTGTCAGCAAGCGCTCGCCCTTCTTCACGCTAAGTGGTTTTTCGAGTGGGAAAAAAGCATTGCCGTACACCAAGCCGGGTAAATTCGGTGCATTGGAATAACCGGCGCCCGGCCCAATATCACCATCAAACCAAATGCTTAGCCCGTGTATGAGGCCATCAGTGTTAATCAGCCAATCGCCTTGGCCATCGAGATGGGTGCTTGAAACAGTGGCATAGTCAATTTCACCCAGGCATTGCGGGGCTGACAACATATTGACACTTGCACTGACGGGACGCCGCCACCAGCTGTTCACTAAAAAGCTTCGCCCTGCGCTTAGATCTAATCCATGCACATCACTTGCCCAGGGTTTTTCGACACTGCTGTAATCTTCTGGTGATTGAATCGGCGCTGCGTAAAGCACGTCGCGTTTAGGCATGATAATGCCGCCGGGTTTCATATGTCTTGTCACGGCATCACGCATGGAAAGAATATTGAAATTATAGAAAGGCATGGTGCCGTGTAAATCGCCGATAACAATATCCACTTTTTCCGGCAGATCAATTTCAGTAGAAAGCCCCTGGAGCCAGGTAATTTTTTCGCTGCCGGGATTATTTTTTACACAAAGTTTACCCACTTCAATCGCGATATCGGGTTCAACGGCGTACACTTTTTTTGCACCTAACTTGCAGGCAAGCAGTGCAAAAAAACCAGCACCAGTGCCTATTTCCAGCACTACCGAATCTGCGGTAATGGCATTGGTGAGCGCTGTCACAAAAGCTTGCGTGCGTATTGGGTCGGTGACCATTTCACCGTAGTCTTTGATGGAATAGCCGTCAAAATTATGCATAAAAATTATTGTTTAGTATGTTGGATGAGCTGGGCGAGTAAACGCGAATTGTTTTGGAAATCGTGCGGGTAGCTTAAACGATAAGCCGGAATAGTTTGCGTTAATGCCGCCGCCGATGTCATCAGTTGTTTGGATTGCACGCGGTTGCCAAGATCAAGTCGAAAGCTGCGTTCAATTATTTCAATGCAAGTATTAGCTGGCTGCATTTTTGTGATTTGAATATCAGTGCTGGCTTTTTCCGGATCCGATAAAAAATACATGGCATGCAAGGGCGGTGCTGCTTGTGCCGACGCTATAGTCAAGGCAATACGCTGTTTATCGGAATACTCCGATACCGGGCTTAACAAAGAATCATTAGCGAAAATATTTTCAATCGAATCCTCATACAGCCGTAAGCTGGGATAAGTAGCTAAAGTTTGCCAGTACGCATTAT
>JAYSXB010000137.1:0-28280 GCA_043717775.1 Arenimonas sp. | reverse complement strand
TGCGCCCATGACGTGATGCCAGAGCGCAGCAAGCATGCGCCCCTACGGATATACATCTTGATAATCAAACCTTGATCGGGTGCGATTTTTTCCTTACCGTAGGAGCGCTCACGAGTGCGATAAATCTGCGACACTATGGTTGTGGTCTTGATACCGCTAGAAAAGATCGGAGATTGCTGTAATCTGTTATCGCACTCGTGAGTGCTCCTACGGGAAGATCAGAAATGCCAGTTAGTTGCTCAATCCGTTCTTCGTTTTTCGCGCCTGACGGACGCTCCCACGGTTTAGTAGTTGGTCTTGTTGGATTTGCGTTTGATTGCCAGCACGGCTGGCTGTACGAAAACGGCCAGTAAAATAATACTCACGCCCAGATAAAACTGCGGTGTGAGTTCTTCATACTCCTTCAGCCATAATGCCGCAATCACGATGGCATAGACCGGTTCGAGGTTTAGCGCCAGTTGTGTGGTGAAGGCACTAATATGTCGCAGCGCATGCAGCGATAAAATAAACGGGAACAAGGTGCAGACGAGTGCAAGTATCAATAATAAAATAGCGTCATGGCTATCGGGAACCATCAAGGTTTTATCGGTGCCGAAATACAAAATACTCGCAACGGTTAAAAATAATGCGCCCACCGACATTTCAATAAAGGTAACCGATTCAGGTTCGGCGTCATGCACATAGCGTTTATTCAAGACGGCAAATAATGAAGTCAAGAAAGCAGAAATAATGCCGACAATAATTCCGGTGTGCATGGAAAGCGGTACGCCGCCAACCAGCAGGATAACGCCTGGGACCGCTAGAATGCCGATTAAGAGTTCATTTTTATTCCAGGCTTTTTCGGTGAGTATCGGTTCAATCAAGGCAGCAAAAATCGATCCTAAAGCCAGACAGCTCACTGCCACCGAAGCATTCGATAATTTTATTGCTCCGTAAAATGTGAGCCAATGTAGGGCAACAATAATGCCGATACCGGCATAGGTCAGGATCAGTTTTGGTTTTAGTGCGGTGATACCGCGCCATACTTTTGGCAGCATAGCCAAGAAGCCACAAACTAGGGCCATGCGCCATACCACCAGCGCCTGAGCGGGCAGGGTGATGAGCTTGCCGAGGATAGCGGTGAAGCCCCAAAGCAATACGCAGAAATGTATGTGCCAGAAGGCGCGGCGCTGTAAATTATGCACGGAGTTTATTTTGTGTTGTCAAGGCATAGATTAGCAGATTGTTGTTTTTGGGGTTCCGTAAAATCAGCGGCAAGCTATCCCGTAGGAGCGAGCTCTGCTCGCGAACCAGATTGCGATAATGCACAACGCATAGCGTAGATTTAATCGAATCAATGAAAAATGCCGTGGGCTTTTCGATATTGCGGGTAGCTCTTCGCAGGTTTATCGCGAGCAGAGCTCGCTCCTACGGGGGAGTTCTTTTGAAAAACCCGGGTCGGTGGAGCGTGACCCGGGCTACGCATTATTCAAGGTGAAAAACGCGGTTCGCTGATTTTCATTTCGGTGATGGGGCCGTATTTTTTGATACTGTCGCGAATTTTTGCTGCATCGCCAATCAATACGATAACCAGGTCATTGCTGCTAGGGTAAACATCAACGGCTTTTGAAAACTGTTGCGGCGAGGTACTGCGGATATTTTGAGCGTAATTATCCACTTCATCACGATTTAATCGGAAAAGTACCAGCTCGCTCATTTTGGCAGCCATTTGCGGGCCGGTTTCCAGTGTCGGCGGAAATTGACCGAGCACATAGTTTTTTGCCGATTCCTGCATCTCGTTGCTAATGCCGTCTTTGTGCAAGCGATCCAGCGTGGTGATGGCCAGATCAATGGCCTGCACGCTTGCATCAATACGAGTGTAAGAGCTTATGAAGGCAGCGCCCGGTTGATCCAGACGATCAAGCGCCGAGCGGGCGCCATAACTTAAACCCGATTTGATACGCAGTTCGGTATTGAGCATGGAAGTGAAGCGACCACCGAAAACGGTATTGACTAAAATTTGCGCGGGCCGCTCCGGGTCGGCACGATTAACGCCGACATTGCCAATCCAAAAATAGGTTTGGGTAGCACCGGGTTTATCGACTAATAAAACACGGCGTCCGGTTTCTTTTTGTTTTGCGGTGATCGTTGGCAATACGCCGGTGGCTTTGCCCCAGCCACCGAAAGCTTTTGCGATTTTAGCTTTCATTTCACTTGCCTTGAAATCGCCGACAACGGAAATAATTAAACGGTCGCCACCCAGTTGGGTCTTGTAATAATTGTTCAGGCTTGCCAGCGTAATTTTTTTCAAGCTGGTTTCATCGCCATCGCTCGGACGGCCATAGGCATGGTTTTTATACAGATAAGCATAGCCATAGCTGCCAATTAAACCGCGTGGATCGCCGTCTTTTGCCGCCGCCTGTGACTGAATGGCTAGTGTTTGTGCTTTTTCAAATTCGGCAGCATCAAGACGCGGGCGCATCAAGGTGTCAGAGGCCAGTTCGAGCATCAAATCGGCATCGCGCGACAGAAATTCGGCATTCATTTCCAGTGCCGAAAAACTACTGCCGGTATTCAAACTGCCGCCCGCGCTATCTACGGTTTCAGCAAAGGTTTTTGCATCGCGCTTACCGGCGCCTTTTTGCACTAATTCGCTGAGTAATGAAGCGGTGCCTTCCTGGCCGATAGGGTCGGACAAACTGCCGCCGCGCAGGCGAGCGCTGATGGCAATTAAGGGCAAATCATGTTTTTCCATCAATAAAACTTCGGTACCATTGGCCAGAATGCTTCGATCATAGGCAGGCATCGCGCTATTGGCGGCCTGGCTTGTGGCAGAAGCAGCAAGTGCGGACGCAAGAAATAAAGTTTGCAGTAATAATCTCATATCAATTTTCCTTCTTGGCAGCGGGCACAAAGCTACCGACAGTGCGGTTTTCGCGACGGAATAATTTGGCAGCGATGCGTTTTAAATCGGCAGCGCTTACTTTTTCATAATTGGCAGGGGCCTGAAAAAGTTTTTTGTAATCACCTTGGAATACTTCATAAGAACCCAAGGCCTGCGCCTTGCCGGAAATTGTGGCAAGGCCACGCCAGAAGCCAGCGAGTTTTTGTGTACGCGCCTTGTTTAATTCGGCTTCGGTAACGCCGTCTTTTGAAATTTTCATCAGCTCCTTATCCAATGCTTTTTCGACTATGGCTAAATCGCCGCCGGGTGGTAGCGTGGCGTAAATATAGGCAAGGCCGGGGTCGAAGCCGCTACTCAAAGATTGCTCGACATTAACGACCAACTGCTGCTGTTCCACTAATTGCTGATGCAATCGTGAAGAATTACCGTCGGCCAGAATCGACATCAGTAATTCCGTTGCCGGTGCGTCGGCATCTGAACCGCTCACCGAGTGGTGGGCAAAGACCAATAGCGGCGCTTCGCCTTCCCGCACCAGATTCACGCGACGCTCGCCTTGCTGTTCGGGCTCTTTCGTTGTTACCGGGCGCGGCGTTGCCTGCGCCGGCGTTTTGCCCAGATATTTTTCGGCAAGCGCAAAAATTTCCTGCGGTTCGACATCGCCGACCACAAACATCACTGCATTATTGGGCGCGTAATAAGTATGGTAATAGTTTTTTAGATCATCGACTTTCCAGCCTTCAATATCGGAAGGCCAGCCGACGGTTGGAATTTGATAAGGATGCGCGGTGAACGCGGTTGCATCAATTTGTTCAATCAGCGATCCGAAATTACTGTTATCAACCGATGAGCGACGCTCGGAATACACCACGCCGCGTTCGCTTTCGACCACTTTCGGATCGAAATCCAAATTCGCCATGCGGTCGCCTTCAAGATCAAAAATCAGCTCCAGCGCGCTGCGCGGAAACCAATCCTGGTACACCGTAACGTCGCTGCTGGTATAAGCGTTATTGGCGCCGCCATTGGCTTCCATCACGCGATCAAATTCGCCCGGCTTGCGCTTGCTGGTGCCGTTAAACATCATGTGTTCGAAGAAATGCGAAATACCTGTAATGCCGGCATATTCATTGCGGCTGCCGACTTTGTACCAGTTGTACAAAGCGACGTTCGGAATATCGTGATCAGACCACACGACAATTTTCATGCCATTAGGAAGCGTCTTTGTAGTGATCTTATCGGCACCGGGAACCGTGGTAAGTGAATCTGCCGCGAAGGCCGGCACAGTGGCCAACGCGGCGCATAAAAATGCCGTTAACAAGCGAGGTTTCATAACAACTCCATGGAGGCCATGCATCGGTGTCGAGATGGCGAATAGTGGTAAGGCTTTTTAACTTAAACGCGCGATTTTAGAAAGGGCGTGAAGTCATGCCTCAACGCAGGGTTATCGTTGGCTCGTGCATCACGGCTAATTGTTCCTGTAGCTGCGTGATAACACCTTCCCAATGTCGCGAAGATTCAAACCATGGAAATGCCGCAGGGAAGGCCGGGTCATGCCAACGGCGCGCTATCCAGGCATGGTAGTGAATAATTCGCATCGCACGTAGCGCTTCGATCAAATGCAGTTCGGCGCGGTTGAATTTCCGGAAAACTTCATATCCTTCCAATAACCAAGCCAGTTGTTGCGCACGGGTTTCACGCGAGCCATTAAGCAGCATCCACACATCCTGCATGGCCGGGCCGGTGAGTGCATCGTCCAGATCGACAAAATGCACGGTGTCGGCGCGCCATAATAAATTGCCCGGATGACAATCACCGTGCAACCGTAAAGTTTCAAAATTACCAGCGCGTTGCCAAGCATTTTCGATTTGATCGATAAGTTGTTCGCAGAGGGCAATGAAATTATCTTCCAGTGCGGGCGGCAACCAATGGGCTTCAAGTAAATAATGCACGGGTTCTTCGGCTTTATTTTTGACCCCCAATTCTTCGCGATAGTTAAAATTTTTCGATGCACCGACCGAATGCAATCGCCCCAGTGCGCGACCAATATGAATTAGGGTTTCCTTATCGCCCGGTTCGGGTGCGTGGCCGCCTTGCATGGGAAATAATGCGAAGCGCAATGCTTCATCATGATGCAGTGTTTGCTCATTGATAATTAAGGGGGCTACCACGGAAATATCGGCGGCCACTAATTCGGCACTGAAGGCGTGTTCTTCCAGAATGGCCTTGTCGGTCCAGCGTTCGGGTCGATAAAACTTGGCGACCAGCGGTAAATCGTTTTCGCGGCCAATTCTATAAACGCGATTTTCATAACTGTTCAAGGCCAGCACACGGCCATCGCAAACAAAGCCGAGCGCTTCCACGGCTTCGAGTATGCGGTCGGGGTCTAGCTCGGCGAAAGGTGCATCGTGTGCTTCAGGCATAGCCCGCTATCTTATCCCGTAATGCAGCATGCAGTCGTTCGCGGCTGGCCCGGTTCCATCCTGATCAACAAGCGGATAGACTCAGCACAGCTTGTTTGTGACGGTGTATCGCCGGTCTTCATGCGGCGGTACGTAATGCAACATCATTGAGGCAGCGGAGGAACTGAGTTCTTATGCAACCCACCGATATTCGTGACCCGGCGTATTTTTTAAAAGTAGTTGATTGCCAATTGGCCTGCCCGGCGCACACGCCAGTTCCCGAATACATTCGAATGATTGCAGCCGGTCGTTACGACGATGCCTACATGCTCAATTGGGAATCGAATGTTTTCCCCGGTATTTTAGGACGAACTTGCGACCGGCCTTGCGAGCCTGCCTGTCGCCGAAGCCGTGTCGAAGAAAACAATGGCGAGAAACCGGAACCGGTCGCGATCTGTCGATTGAAACGCGTTACCGCTGATTTCAAAGACGATATTCGTCATCGCTTACCCAAAGTAGCTACGCCCAATGGCAAACGAATTGCTTGTGTGGGAGCGGGGCCTGCATCACTTACCGTTGCCCGTGATTTAGCGCCACTGGGTTATCACGTAACCGTATTCGACAGCGATCCGAAAGCTGGTGGCTTTATGCGCACGCAGGTGCCGCGTTTCCGTTTACCGGAAGCGGTGATTGATGAAGAAACCGGATACATTCTGGAGCTCGGCGTTGAATTTCACGGTGGTAAAAAAGTTGAATCACTAAAATCTTTATTAACCGAAAATTACGATGCCGTGTTTGTCGGCTGCGGCGCACCGCGCGGCCGTGATTTGGATTTACCGGGACGTTGGGAAGCAAAAGAAAACATCCATATCGGTATTGATTGGTTATCGTCGGTATCGTTCGGTCATATCACCAAAATCGGCAAACGCGTGATTGTATTGGGCGGTGGTAATACCGCGATGGATTGTTGCCGCTCATCGCGCCGCCTGGGTGGCGATGAAGTGAAAGTCATCGTGCGGTCAGGCTTCGATGAAATGAAAGCCTCGCCCTGGGAAAAAGAGGATGCCATTCACGAAGGTATTCCGATTATCAACTTTATGGTGCCGAAAAGTTTTGAACATCGTGATGGAAAATTGATGGGGATGATGTTCGAGAAAGTTAAAGCCATCGTTGATGCTAAAGGCAAGCGCAGTCTGGTTCCCACCGGCGAGCCCGATGAACTGGTTGAATGTGACGATGTACTGATTGCCGTCGGTCAAGAAAATATTTTTCCCTGGATTGAACGCGATATTGGAATCACGTTTGACGAGTGGGGCATGCCGGTGGTGGATAAGCACACTTTTCAATCAAGTCTGCCGAAAGTATTCTTCGGTGGCGATGCGGCGTTCGGGCCGAAGAATATTATCTGGGCAGTGGCGCATGGCCATGAAGCCGCGATTTCGATTGATAAATTATTGAATGGCGAAAATGTTGTTGTGCGGCCACCGGCGATGATGAATCTTGTTTCCCAGAAAATGGGAATTCACGAATGGAGTTATGGCAACGAGGTTTCTCCGGACGAGCGTTTTAAAGTGCCGCATGAAAAAGCTGAAAAAGCTCTTAAAAGCATCAGTATTGAAGTAGAACTTGGTTTCGACCTGAAGCTGGCATTCAAGGAAGCCGAGCGTTGCCTGAATTGCGATGTGCAGACGGTATTCGTCAAGGATGCCTGTATTGAATGCGATGCCTGCATGGATATTTGTCCGATGGATTGCATCAGCTTTACGCACAATGACGAAGAAGAAAATTTACGTAAACATTTGACAGCACCGGCGTTAAATTTATCGCAGGACTTGTATGTGTCCGGCCCATTAAAAACGGGTCGCGTAATGGTAAAAGACGAAGATGTTTGTCTGCATTGCAGTCTCTGCGCCGAGCGCTGCCCGACCGGAGCTTGGGATATGCAGAAATCATTACTGGATTTAACGCGAGCCGGTCCTGGCTGCCGCAGCAAAACCAAGCAGGCGGCTTAATGACCATGATAAAAGCTATCGAAGCCACAAATGATTTTGTCGTCAAGTTTGCCAACGTCAATGGTTCGGGTTCGGCGTCAGCGAACGAGATGTTTGCAAAGTCGATTTTGCGCATGGGTGTGCCGGTGAGTCCGCGAAATATTTTTCCTTCGAATATTCAGGGTTTACCGACTTGGTATGAAGTGCGTGTGACTGAGCGAGGCTATCTGGGTCGTCGTGGTGGTGTCGATTTAATGGTGGCGATGAATCCGCAAACCTGGGCGGCCGATTTAAAAGAAATCGAGCCGGGCGGTTATTTGTTTTACGACAATAGTAAACCGATTCCGGCTTCGCGTTTTCGCGATGATATTCATGTTATCGGTGTGCCGCTGACCGAAATTTGTAATGCTGCTTATACCGATCCAAGGCAACGTCAGTTATTCAAGAATATTGTTTATGTCGGTGCCTTGTCGGTATTGCTGAATATTGAAAGTGCCGTGCTTGAAAAACTCATCGCCGAACAATATAAAAGCAAACCGAAATTACTGGACTCCAATGTGCAGGCCCTGCATATGGGCCGCGAGTACGTACAAAAGAATTTGCAGCATCCGATTGGCTTGCAGGTAAAGCGAGCCGATAAAGTCGGCAATCGAATTTTTATGGAAGGTAATAATGCTGCGGCGCTTGGCGCAGTTTATGGCGGTGCAACGGTATGCGCGTGGTATCCGATTACGCCGTCGTCGTCCTGCGCCGAAGCCTTCCAAAGTTATTGCATGAAATATCGTGTCGATGCCGAAACCGGCAAAAATATGTACGCGATCGTGCAGGCCGAAGATGAAATTGCATCGATCGGCATGGTGGTCGGTGCCGGTTGGAATGGTGTACGTGCATTTACGACCACCTCGGGCCCGGGTATTTCTTTGATGACCGAATTTATTGGTCTGGCCTATATGGCCGAAATTCCGGTCACTATTATTAATGTGCAGCGTGGCGGGCCTTCGACTGGCATGCCAACGCGTACGCAGCAGGCCGATATTTTATCCTGTGCTTATGCGTCGCATGGCGATACCAAGCATGTGCTTTTATTTCCGGAAGACCCGAAAGAGTGTTTTGAACATGCCGCCGCGGCGCTCGATTTAGCCGATCGTTTGCAAACGCCGATTTTTGTGATGAGCGATCTCGATATCGGCATGAATCAGCGTTTGTGCGAACCGCTGCAATGGGATGAAAGCCGGGGTTTTGATCGCGGCAAAGTCATGACGGCCGAAGAGCTGGAATCGGGTAAGGAGTTTGGCCGTTATCTAGATGTTGATGGTGACGGCATTCCGTATCGAACTTATCCGGGTACGCATCCAAGCAAGGGCAGTTTTTTTACGCGTGGCACAACAAAAAATGCCTATGCGGGATATTCCGAGCAAGGCCCGGATTATTTATACAATGTGCATCGTCTGCTGAAAAAATTCGATACTGCCAAAGCCCTCGTGCCGCAGCCAGTAATCAAGAAAGCAAAACAGGCAACGAAGTTTGGCGCAATTTATTTTGGCTCGACCAGTCCAGCGATGGCCGAAGCCATTGAAGTATTGGAAGCCGAACACACACATCTGGATATTTTAAGACTGTGTGCGTTTCCGTTTCCCGATTCTGTTGCCGAATTTATTGCGCAACACCAGACTGTATTTATCGTCGAGCAAAACCGCGATGCACAAATGCGAAGTTTGTTGGTCAACGAATTCGGGATTGATCCGGCAAAATTGGTGCCGATACTGCACTACGACGGCACGCCGATTACGGCGCGCTTCATCGGTCGCGCTATTAGTTCAGCGATCAACGCGATGAATCTTTCTACGCCACAAACCTACAAGGTGGCTACACCATGACTTATCTCGCCAAACCCAAACTGCATCATCCATCGCTTACCCAGAACAAGGCTTGCCATACGCGCCGCGATTATGAAGGCCGTATTTCAACCTTATGTGCTGGCTGCGGCCATGATTCGATTTCAGCCGCGATAATTCAGGCCTGCTGGGAAATGGATGTGGAGCCGCATCGGGTTGCGAAACTTTCGGGTATTGGCTGCAGTTCAAAAACGCCGGATTATTTTCTTGGTAATTCGCATGGCTTCAATACCGTGCATGGCCGTATGCCGTCAGTGTTGACTGGCGCAAATCTGGCGAATCGCGAATTACTTTACCTAGGTGTTTCTGGTGACGGCGACTCGGCTTCGATTGGCATTGGCCAATTCGTGCATGTGATGCGGCGCGGCGTGAATATGGTGTACATCGTCGAAAATAACGGCGTGTATGGATTAACCAAAGGCCAGTTCTCGGCGACGGCAGATCAAGGCTCGACTTCCAAGAAAGGCGTGGTCAATGCCGACAGCCCGATTGATATGGTGAGTCTGGCATTGCAGCTCGGCGCAACTTTTGTTGCACGTAGTTTTTCCGGCGACAAAAAACAATTGGTGCCGCTGATAAAAGCAGCGATTGCACATAAAGGTGCCGCCTTTCTGGATGTAATCAGCCCCTGCGTAGCCTTCAATAATCACCCCGGTAGTACCAAGAGCTACGACTATGTGCGCGAGCACAATGAAGCCGTGAATCGCATCGACGTGATCGAAACCAAGCAGGAAATTGTGGTGGATTTTGCCGCCGGCGAAGTAGTCGAAGTCGAGCAACATGATGGTTCGGTCATTCGCTTGCGTAAACTAAAATCCGATTACGACGCCACCAATCGTATTGCTGCCATGAATTACGTACAGCAACATCATGCCAAAGGCGAGGTAGTCACTGGCTTGCTGTATGTCGATAGTGACGCGGGGGATATGCATGAGCATATCAATACAACCGAGATAGCCTTCAATAAACTCTCGAGCAAGCAACTCTGCCCTGGTGCATCCGTACTCGACAAGATAAATGCATCGTTGAGATAAGTTTTTTTGTAGGAGCGAGCTCTGCTCGCGACCGAACCTGCATCGAGGCGTCTTTCGCGAGCAGAGCTCGCTCCTACATTATGGCGAGTTTAACTTCTATTTTTTCAACACAAAATTTGATGATGCGTTCGATTAAAACCGTGTCAGTCTTTCGCGAGAAATAAGTCTCTCGTAGGAGGCCGCTTGCGGGCGACGATAAACGATTTGGGCCAAGACTTTTGTAGGAGGACCTTCTAGGCCCGAAAAATTCTGCACGCGACCAAACCTGCATCGAGGCGTCTTTCGCGAGCAGAGCTCCCTCCTACATTGTGGCGAGCTTAACTTCTATTTTTCAGCACAAAATTTAATTACGCGTTCGATTAACACCTGGTCGGCAAGTAAACGCACATGCCCGGTATTGCTTGCTGGCTCAAGTTTTACATGCTTATTTAACGCGGCCAATGAATGGCTAAGCTTGAACGAGGTGATGGGGTCTTTGGGGTCGTGAATAATTAAAACCGGCAAAGAAAAATGTTTTGCCAAGCCCGGTGGCATAAAATCTTCGAAACGCAACGTCGTTGTTTTTTCCAATTCAGTTTGCATGCCGGCACGAATGTCTTCATTCAAAAAATGTGCTTTTGCCCACATCCGAGTGAGTTGCAAAGTGTCATAAAACGGTGCCAGTAATACTAATTTTTTAGCCTTTATTTTTTTATTCGCCGTCGCCCATGCCGCCGCGGCGCCGCCGAGAGAATGCCCGACAACAATATCCACTGAGCCAATATGCTCGGCGACAGCGAGCAGTGTGCTCAGAGCAATCGGTAGTCCGCTATGTTTGCCGCCACTATTGGCATGCGCTAGATGATCGAAGGCAAAAACTTCCCATCCAGCTTCGATAGCATCGGTTATTAACGCGGCAAAATTAAAAGCATAACCCTCCCAGCCATGACAGAGCAGCATTTTTCCTCGCGGCGATTTTGTTGCCGCTTTCCATTGATAACACTGTACGGTTTCATCAAGATGCTTTATCTGACTGCGCTCGGTGTTGGCAATCAGTTTTTCGAGGTCAGGCTCAAGCTGTTTCCATTCTTTTGAAGACCAGCCAAAGTAACGTTTGCTGTCATCTCGCAAGCGTTCAACCGTGGGTGCACGTCTGGCAGAGTCAGGCGGGCTCAGAAAGCGGTCAGCCGCCAGCGCATAAGCAGCCATCGGATTTGTTTTATGGGCACGCTGGACTTTATGCCGAAAGCTTAATGTTTGTCCGGCGAAGCGAATAATATCCAGTGGGGTTGGATTGAGTAGTTCAAGCATGACACTTTCCAAAAGAATTTAATTAGTTCATAATAGAACTATATTAGTTCAAAAAAGAACCAAATGCAAACGCCTAATTCAAAAAAAGATCTGCGTTCCTGGATGTCGGTAGTGCGGACGTATCAATTATGCAATGACACTTTAAATGAACAGTTAAAGCGGATTGATTTGAAGCTGCCTCAGTTTGAAGTGCTGGTTCGCTTGTATTACGAGCCTGATCAAAGCCAACAGCAGTTGGCAATGCATAGCTATGTTGTCAAGAGTCATATGAGCGGGCTATTGGCCGATATGCTGGAGCGCGGCTGGGTCAAGCGAAGTGACAGTAAGAGTGACAAACGAACCAAGGTCGTGGCTCTTACCGCAAAAGGATTAGCCGTGGCCAAGAAAGCGGCGGCAATACAAACCGAAGTCGTAGGTGCCATGCTTGCACCATTAAGCACTCAGCAGGTAAACGAAGTAGAGCAGACGATGACCTTGGTTTCAAAAGCGCTTGAAAACTTCAGAGCTAGATAAGCCTAAAAAAATTTAGCGGGACGTAGATGCGCTGTTAATGTAGGAGCGAGCTCTGCTCGCGACTGAACTTGCGTCGAGGCGTCTTTCGCGAGCAGGGCTCGCTCCTACATGAAGATCGTCGCAGGTTTTTTGCGCTCGTGAGCGCTCCTACGGCATGCGTAATCGCAGACTCATCGCGCCTAAAGGACGCTCCTACGGTTAAGCGGTTCTCAACGCGAAGTTTGAGCAGAGCCCATATCGCTCATCGATAAAACATTCGATGTTTTAGCGCGCTGGCGCAATGCCTCTAAACTTTCCTTGCGGTGACAATCAATAAATGGCGAATGTGCCAGCCAGTTGGTATCGGGATAATAGGCAAAAATCATCTGGCCATTTTTTAGGCTATCAATCACGGCTTGTGCTATTTCAGGTCGTAATGCCGGGCAGCCCCAACTACGACCCAGACGGCCTTGCTGTTTGGCCGCAGCCGGATTCACATAAGACGCGCCATGCATGACAATCGCACGCGCCATGGCGGCGTCATTGGTGCCGGGCTCCAGGCCTTCCATTTTCAGCGAATAACCATTTTTACCATTGTAGGTTTCAGTCGTTCTAAATAGACCGAGACTGGTTTGATGGCTGCCATCGCGATTGGAAAAATCACGGGCAAAATTTTCACCGGTGCCTTGGCCATGTGCCACATATTCGGCGAATAATAATTTTCTTGATTCAATATCAAACACCCAAAGACGGCGTTCGGTTGAGGGCAGGGAATAATCGATAACAGCCAAGCGCGGTGAAAGCGATTGCGACAAATTTTTGGCAGCACATTCGCGTGCTTCGAGTGCAAGATTTAGTACACGCGGATTAGCTTCGGGCGCAAGGCGCATAAGCAAGCCCGTTGTGGTCTCGGCATAGGTTTGCGAAGACAACAAAAACAGGCTGGCGAATATGAATGAGTTTGGGCGCATGCGTATTCAACTCAGTGAATAAATTTGCTCGATTGTACTGGCCAGTTTGTTAAAAAATCATTTGGGCGAACCTGAACCTTCTTCGACCCAAGGCGGTAATTCTTCGTCAGCGGGCGTACCTGCGGAGATTACTGTCATGTCCTTGCCGGTAGTGCGGGGCAATACTTGTGAATCAGTTAACACTAGCGTGGTGCCGGGGTTGATGATGTCATAGACCAAACGCGCAAAATCCACCGGAACAGCAATGCGTTTTACAGCGGCGGGGTCCAGTGTTCCGGGTGTTTTGGTCTTGTCTGTACTGGCGGCATAGCCAGGCATGGGGATGCTCATCCAGTTCTTTGCTTTTTTATTCGGCACGATTTTGCTGGCTTCGCTACGCTCGCCTTCCATCAAAACATAGGCCTGTGTTCCGAACGGCGCTTTACCCACGATGCCGATTTTTGAACGGCCGATTTCAATACCATTACGCATAACAATAGCGCGTTGATCTTTAGTGCTAATTAAAATGGACACCGCACCGGCCGCTGATTTTTCCGGTTCCCAATGAAAACTTTCAAACCATGACAGCCGTGGTGCGATGGGTGCTTTATCGCCCATCGCAAACTCAACCGGCGCAAATACATCAGGGTGCGCAACATTGGGCAAGGACGTGGTTTCATCGGCCACCACCACAGTCATACCGAAGTCGGTGGTATCAAAAAGTAGCCGAGCAAATTCATAAGGTAAACGAACACAGCCGTGTGATGCAGGGTAGCCGGGCAATTTGCCGGCATGTAGTGCCACACCATCCCATGTAAGGCGCTGCATAAAAGGCATTGAAGCATCGTTGTAAAGGCTGGAGTGGTGATCTTTATTTTTTTGCAGAATAGTAAAAACACCGGTCGGCGTTTCCTTGCCTTTTTTACCTGTGCTAACCGTACTCACCGCAATGCGCAAACCATTGCGATACAAATAAGCGCGTTGTTCGGTAATGCTGATCACCATCACCAAGGGGCCCTCAGGTACCACTTCAGGTGACCAGATAAATTCGCCGGGCTTCAATGCCGATGCGGGTGTTTCGATCGGCACCGAGGTGGTTGTCGCTTGTGCAAAAGCTAGAGAAGGGAGCAAAGCGAGCACGCTGCTGATCGAAAACAATAGGCCACGACAAAACATACAACGACACCGGTTGGAAAGAAGTCGCTAGAGTAAACTAAAAGCTAATAAATAAACGGAATAAGTCGTTTACTGCGCTGGCAATAATTGCGATAAGTCTCACCCAGAGCGTTCCCAAGAGCGGTTTCTTCGATACTAATTCGGTGCAAGAAAGCCGCCGTGACCGGAAGCAAGATGATCAACAACGAAGCAATATTGGAAAGACAAAGGCCAAAGCCCAGGAATGCCATCAAGGCACCGGTATAGGACGGATGTCGGATAAGCCGGTAGGGGCCGGTATCGATAAGCCTGTGGTCTTTTGCAATCGCGACATTGACGGTAAAAAAACGACCGAGATAAATAATGGAAAACCATCGCAGCAACAGACCCGAAAAAAACAATACCACACCGATGGGATAGCTTATGTCGATTTCTGAAAATGCAAATTCCGACATTTTTTTTGTTGCTGCGAAACCCAAGAAAAGACTGAGCAATATCACTACCCACAGAATTCGCAGAGAACCCTTGTCCTGCGACTGGGTATCCGACTTTGCCCGCATGAAGATACCGAGTGCTATTTCGGAAACGCCAAAAATGGGACCAAGGATTGCAGGTGACGGCAAATACATTATCGTGCTCGATGTTCTGGAAACAATTTTAGTATGCAGTATTCAGCAGCACGTATAACCTGCCGGAAGTCATCAGATTCTCGGCTTAATGTCCGTAATAGATCACATGAAAACCGTAATAGGCAAAAAACATCGACACGATGGCAAGATAATACAGGCCGGTCATGAAATAGGCTTCGGTGTACAGGGATTTGGCATGCAGGACCAACATGTTTCTTGCATCGGTCGGCCCACGCACAAACAGCACAAACAAGATTGCAATGATCATAAGATGTCCGATCGCATCGATAATGCCGAACTTGAAGATGGCAAGCACAAAAACCGATTGAAGACCCAGTGCAACCAGCCGACCTATCATTGAGGCCGTACCGAGTAATATGAAGGTGATATTAAACTCAACGAATCCCGCCAATGTCATATAAGTACCGGCCTTCATGCCCATCAACATGTCCGGGTTGGCTTGTAAAAGGGCGAAAGTCCATTGTGGATAGGCAAATTTTTCAATCGCAGCCCAGGTCAGTGTCAGGCCGGTGGCAGCAAATAGTACGATAAATGCCGACTTCCGCCATTTTATATTGGTGCTGGCGCTGGTTATGAAGAAATAACCGATGCCAAGAAAAATCATGTAATCGATCAGGTGATAAATGCCATAGTGTTCGATCGAAAGCGCATACAACAAAATGATTCCCAGCCCGGTGATGAATGCGGTGCGGCGAGACAAGACGAATAATCCCATGGCGAAATGCAACCAGGGAACCCAGGGTTCTGATGTTTTCAGCTCGGGTGTGATGTAAAAGCCACTGCCATGCAACCAATACCAGGCCGCCAACGACAGGAAAAAAACCGCACCACAAATACGCATGACATGAATAGAAAAGTCATCGAAACTTTTCATGTGCTTGTCGAGTGTTGCGAGCACGCCTTTTCGCAGAGCCCAGCGATCAATTACGAAGAAGCTATAGATGCACACCACTGACAATAGGAATAATTGGACAAAAGCCGGTTGCGTTAACACCTCTCCGATGGGTCTTGGTGTTTCTGCGGCATCGGTATCGGCAAACCATTTGACATGCGCAAAAACGGCACTCGAAAAGAACACCGATGCAAATGCGAAAACCAGTTGGTAGCAACGAGTAAATGAAATACGTTTCATTGGACTGTCCATGCTGTTTTCTCCCCGCATGGTACAAATAATGACAGGGTCTGATACCTATGGCAAAGGCCTCTATTAGGCTATGTGCTTAATCATTAAACGCTTCATATATTTATTCTCTTTTTTGTTTGCGAGTGCGGCTGCCTTGCATGCACTGGAATTAGTCGAGATTGATTTAAAGCCGTTGGCTACTTTAGTAGTCTTTACCGTCGTAGGTCGGGCGCCGGCCTGACACAGATGGCATCGCAAATTTTAGAGCGTCGGGCCAGGGCCCGACCTACGCTACCACATGAATTTCGTGGTCTTCGATGTGCACTATATTACCAGCGACTATCTTGCAGGTTTTGCGAAGTTCGACTTCACCATTCACTGTGACAACACCACTGGCGACGATGGCTTTACCCATGCCGCCGCTGCTGGCCACGCCGACTAATTTGAGCAATTGGTTTAATTCGACATAGTCGTGTTCAAGGGTGAATTCGATAATTTTCATATTGGCATTGTACCCCAGTTCGCAAGCCAGAAATTATGCAAATATTTTCACAAAAACGGCAGGTAAGACCTGCCGTTTCATTATTCAAAACTCATATCATGCCGTATTATATTTTTTCAAATTCGGCAATTTCATCTAAAAACTTGATTGCGTTATTCAAGGACTTGCCTGTCACACTGGCCTCCATTTTTTTCGACAGGTTTGGCCGTTTATACGCCCAGGCAATAAATCCCAAAGTTCCCAGTAAACCGGTAAAGCCAATGATCCACCAGCTCAGTATCATCATCGGCGGACCTTTCGCATAAATGTCAAAACCAAAGGCCCAGGCAAACACGACCATGGTGAAGGGAATCCAGAGTAGCCACCACACAAGCCCGAGCAAGGTGCCGCAATACATGTAGAGACTGCGAACTTTTGCCAGTTGTTTCTGGATTTCAATAACGGGTGCGGAATAATCCACACGGCTCATCAATCCCTGCATGGCAGCGCCAAAAATAATAAGTAAAATACCGTAAATGTGCAGCGATAATCCTGCATAAAACAAATGCGGAATATCAAGGGTGGCGTTCCAAAAAACGGCAGCTAGCAATGCCAGGCATGATCCAATAATCATTTGAACACCCTGGCCCCATACCAGCGGACGCAATTTGCCGGGGGCTTTGCTGCGTTTTTCCTGCAATAAAACTTTTTTGTTTAGCGCCAGCTGCTCTTCAAGACGACGGTCAAGACTTTGCCAAGCGAGTTTCATTTCATCGAGGTCCATGATTTTTCCTTAAGGTTGTGTATTGATGTCATCGCGGATGCGTTGTTTTAGACGACTTATTTTGGTGGCGACATTGGTTTCGCTGATGCCGACAATGTCGGCAATTTCGCGGTAGCTGTGGTCTTCCAGATACAGCAGCATCAATGCACGGTTTAGCGTGTCTAATTGTGCGATGAAGCGTTGCAGGCAATTAACCCGTTCCTGGTCTTTGCTTTCGGCGATGTCAGTACCAATATTCAGATGGCTCTCGTCTAGTGGAACCGAATATTCAAGACTGTTTTTCCTTTGCCGAACACTCGATATGGCTACGTTCAAGGCAATACGGTACATCCAGGTTGAAAACTTGCGTTGGCCGTCATACGCCGGAAACGCCCGCCATAACTGGATGGCAATTTCCTGTGCCAGATCGGCACGGTCGTCGGCCTGCCAGCAATAGGTGTTAACTACTTTGTAAACAATTTTTTGATGCTGCTGTAATAGCTGCTCAAACTCCTGTTTACCCGGTATGGCCATAAATAAGCTGTCGGAAGTCATGAGGGGTAATCTGCCTTGTTGTATAAACCATGATTCGCAGCGGAACAAGAAAAATCACACCAGCCTGTAGTTTTCTTAGGAAGCCGCTTGCGGGCGAGGGATCCGGCGAGGTTTTCGGGCCTAGAAGGCCCTCCTGCCAGAGCACGCTTTCGTGGGAGCGGCGTAAGCCGCGAATGTATCCGTTTGGTGAGCAGATAAATAAATCATCGTTTCAAGCGCTGGCGAGAACAGGAGCTTGTCATTCAAATAGATATTGCGGGATTTTTCGCGCCTGACGGACGCCCCCACGGAAAGCATAATTCGTTTACCATCACTTGGTATGAGTGCAAACGATAAACCAATATTAGACGCCGTTATCGTCGGCTCCGGATTTTCCGGCTTGTGTATCGCGATCAAGATGCAGCAGGCGGGAATGGCTTATATTGTTTTGGAACAGGCCAGTGCCATCGGCGGAACCTGGCGTGACAATACCTATCCCGGGGCTGCCTGCGATGTGCCATCGAATTTGTATTGTTTTTCGTTTGCACCGAACCCGGATTGGTCGCGTACTTATCCGCAGCAGGCAGAAATTCAGACCTATATGAATGCTTGTGCAGAGAAATTCGATGTCCGAAAAAATATTCAATTCGGAAAAAAAGTCACGAAAGCAAGGTTTGATGGCAGCCGAAAACTTTGGCGGATTGAAGTCAATAATGGCACAGAAGTTTTTGAAGCGCGTAGCTTGGTAATGGGAGTGGGAGGTCTTAGTCAGCCTAAAATGCCGGACATGAAAGGCATTGAAAGTTTTACTGGCGAGTTATTTCATACCGCACGTTGGCGTCATGATATTAGTTTGGATGGTAAACGTGTTGGAATTGTCGGTACCGGGGCCAGTGCCATTCAAATCGTGCCGGAAATTGCCGATAAGCTTAAGCAGTTAAATATTTTTCAACGAACGCCACCCTGGCTTATTTTCAAACCGGATTTTCCGATTCAAACCTGGCGGCGCTGGCTTCGCGCCAAATTACCGATCCTGCAAAAAATAAATCGTGCTTATACCTATTCCTGGCACGAGAGTTGGGCGATTGCTTTTACACGTTTTCCTTCAGTATTGAAAATTGTGCAGCTACTCGCAAAATATTTTATGCAGCTTAATATTCGCGACAAGGCACTGCGCGCAAAATTGATGCCCCATTATGTGATTGGCTGCAAGCGCGTACTATTATCCAATAATTATTTTTCGACTTTGAAAAAACCGAATGTGCATTTAGTGACGGACGCTATCGAGCGCATTACTCCAACCGGAATACGCACTCGGGATGGTAGTGAACATTTGCTCGATATCATCATTGCCAGCACTGGATTTTTGGCCGCTGAGGCGGGTTCGCCATTTCCGGTTTATGGTTTGAACAATAAAGAATTGAATGAACAGTGGAAGCAGGGTCCAAGCGCATATTTGGGTACAACCGTTAATGGGTTTCCGAATTTTTTTATCATGACCGGACCCAATACTGCGTTAGGTCATAACTCGATGATTTACATGATTGAATCGCAGGCGAATTATGTGATGTCGGCTTTGAAAATCATCACACAATCAGCCGGTACTGCTTTCGATATTCCGCAGCAAACCCAAAATACTTATAACGAAAACCTGCAAAGACAATTAGCAAAAACGGTCTGGAATACCGGCGGCTGCTCCAGCTGGTATTTGGCTAGCAATGGCTTGAATACAACGCTATGGCCTGACTTCACCTTTGTGTATCGCCACAAAACCCGACGTTTCGACGTTGAACATTATCAACGGCTTGTGTGATTTTACGTGATTGCTGCTATGCAAGATGACGAGGTTTGAAAACCTGCTACATTCAGGTCGCCATTCGGCACCGTATTGAGTCATAAAGACAAATACATCGAATCTATTCTCTTGGGAGGGAGCATATGAATCGTCATCTTTTCAGCCGCCTGTTGGCGGTTCTGTTCTTGTGTTTTTGCTCGTTAAACGCGAGCGCACAAACCGGCTACACGCAAACAAAAAATCCGATTGTGTTAGTGCATGGCTTATTGGGTTTTGATTCGGTATTGGGCGTTTATGATTATTGGTACGGCATTGGCGGCGAACTGAAATCCGGCGGTGCCAAGGTGTATACCGCCAGTGTGTCAGCGAGCAATTTTTCGGAAGTGCGCGGCGAACAATTGATTCGCGATTTGGATAATTTGCGCGCCGTAACCGGCAAGCAAAAATTCAATTTAATCGGACATAGTCACGGTGGTCCAACCATTCGTTATGTCGCATCGGTTCGCCCTGATTTGGTGGCATCAGTAACCGTGTTGGGATCGCCGAATACCGGCGCGCCGATGGCAGATTTACTCAGCACCACATTGCCGCCGGGTTCGCCCCTGCGTGCAATTCTTGCCGGTTTCGTCAATGGCTTAAGCAGTTTTCTGGGTGCATTATCGGGGAATACCGATCCACAAAATGCCTTGGGCGCTTTGGCCTCTTTGAGTAGCGCCGGTTCCGCCAGTTTTAATAGCCGTCACCCACAAGGTAAGCCAACAACGTCCTGCGGAAGCGGCGCGAATCTGGTGAATGGTGTGCGCTATTACTCGATGGGCGGAACATCGGTATTGACGAATGTTTTCGACATTAGTGATCCCTTGATGGGCGCTGGTAGTCTAGTGTTTGGCTTTGAACAAAATGATGGACTGGTCGGTCGTTGTTCATCGCATTGGGGCACGGTATTGCGCGACGATTATTCCTGGAATCACCTTGACGAAGTGAATCAATTTCTCGGTTTGCGTGGCTTGTTTTCATCCAGCCCATCGAGTGTTTTTCGGGCGCAAGCCAATCGTTTGAAAAACCTGGGTCTGTGATTAAAACGCGCTCAATAGGGCTCAGTGTTGCGGTGCTTGTCATCGCAGCACTGAGTGTTAATTACTTGCTTCGAAGCGATGCGAATAAGAATAGTGAAAATTCGAATACCGATACTCAAGGTGATTTAGTCGTTCAGTCACAAACGAGTGGATCCAATAGCAAACCGACAATAAAAAAAGCCGGATTTTCTCTGGAACAAAGCTCGTTGCGCGGCACCGAAGTTGATGGTGGTATTTCACTCGATGCAAATGCTGAAGTCGTCCTTGACATGGGCATGCGTCGATTATTTGATTACTACCTCAGCTTGATCGGCGAGCGTGATCTTGTTCAAATTCGCATATTGCTCAAAGATCAATTGCTCACTCAATATAATCAAACCAATACTGAAAAAGTTTTACAGTATTTTGACCGCTACACCGATTATTTGTCGGCACTGGCAGCGCTGAATATTGGCGGTTTAAGCAAGCCTGAAGAGCGCCTTCAACAAGTAGCGTCATTACGCAAAAAAATGTTGGGTGAAGCAATGGCATTGGCTTTTTTCGCTGAAGAAGAAGCGCTGGCAACATTGACCTTGAAGCGAATGGCAATCGCCAACAATAAAAAACTGAGCGCCGATGAAAAAGAAAAATTACTGGCCGAATTGGATGCCTCCGAAAATTATTCGGCGCGAACCCAAGCCGATACCGCTGCCTTAATCACCGAGCAAACCCGTCAACTCGATGCATCCAATCTGACGGATGCTCAACGAGCTGCCGAGCGTGAAGCTTTGTGGGGAAAAGAAGCGGCCATACGTCTGGCGCAGCTGGATCAACAACGCACGCAATGGGGCGCACGTATTGATCGATATCTACTTGCACGTTCGCGTATTGACGCTGATCGCGGCCTGTCTTCAAATGCGCGTGCACAAGCCATAGCCGCATTACGAGCACAACAATTTAATGCTGCCGAGCAACGGCGTATTGCTGCGCTGGAAGCCATCGGGCAACTCAAATCGGGTGGCTAAGGATTGTGCCTTTCGTAGGAGCGCCTTTAGGCTCCAGCGAAATAATCGAACGTAGGAGCGAGCTCTGCTCGCGAAAGGCTGCGACGAGGTATTTCGCGAGCAGAGCTCGCTCCTACGCTCAATAGGGTCGCAGGCCGGTCGCGCCTGAAGGCGCTCCTACGACTGCGATGTTGCGGCATAATACGCGCAATCTTTTCGATCCTTGCCATGTCATTGCCTAACTACCAACAAGCCCTGCGTGATCACGCGCACGTATTTGCACACGCTGACGAAATGCGTGCTTTGCTCGAAGCGCACGGCAGTTTGTCGGATTGGTCGAGGTTTGCAGAAAGCTGGAATGATTTGAGTCTTGATACCTATATGGCCGATCAAGGGCGTTATCGCCGTCGTCGGCATGCGGTGTTTGAAGCTCTTGATGGACAAATACTAAAGCTTGCTCATCAACCGCATTTTCAAACGCTCGATTACAATGCGCTGAATGGCGGCATCGAACGCTGGTTCGAGCCGATCAAAGACGAGCAGGCCAATAGTCGCAGTTTGAAAACGATTTTGTCGTGCTGCCTAGATTTGTTTTCAAGCTTGGCTGCTGACGTCAAACAATGGCAAGTCGAAGTGCATCAGTTTCGTATTGAAGCCAGTGCAGATGCACCCGGTTTGCCAACGCCGGAAGGCATGCATCGTGATGGTGTCGATTATGTTCTGGTGTTGTTGATCAAGCGCAGCAATATTGCCAGTGGTACCACGATGATAGGCTCCCTTGACGGCAGTTTGTCGAGCAGTTTTACCTTGATTGAACCCTTCGACGCTGCTTTGGTCGATGACGCGCGGGCCTATCATGGTGTGACCGCCGTTGAACCGATCAACCCGAGGCTACCGGCTTATCGCGATGTGCTGGTAGTTACTTTTCGCAAACGCTAAGCTTTTTTCTTGCGGTTTGATTTATGTTTGACGGGCGTTAGCGCTTTTAAATACAACGTGTACAGTGCATCCACTTTTTCGATGTAGCCCAGCGTTTCAGCATAAGGTGGAACGCCGCCGTAGCGGGTTACCGTGCCAATGCCTGCATTGTAGGCAGCGGTCGCAAGTTGCCTGTCACCTTTGTAGCGGCGCTGCAATTCACTCAGCATTTTTGCGCCAGCATTGATCGATTCTGTCGGTGAAAACGGATCTTTTACTTGGTACTGCGCCGAGGTTGTCGGCATCATTTGCATAATGCCTTGCGCACCTTTGGGCGAAACGGCTTTCTCATCAAAATTACTTTCTGCATGGGCAATGGCGCGTAACCAGGCATCATCAATTTTGTTGGCTTTTGCGGCGCGCTTGAAAATATCAGAGTGGATATTGATTATTGGTTTACCCACTTTACCTAAACCGGCATGTGCAAAGGCGCCGGGCGGAGGCGTTACAGTATAGGCAAGCACGGGTGTTGAGCCCGGCAAGTTACGCGTGCTGTAAACGGTTTTTCCCTCTTGCTCGCGTTGATAAAGCACACCACTTTGTTTGCCGTTTGCGCCCCATAGGTTCGGAATTTTTGCCGAATTGTCATCGAAGCTTTGCGCGGTACATTTTGAACCCGGCTCGGGGGCTGTCGCCAAACTTACCGTGCCTTTTTGTACGCAGCGATATACTGTGCGTGCCTGCGTTTCGGTCACGCAAGTTAGTAATGGCAATGTGATTAGAGTTCGTATGAAAAATTTATGCATGCGGGCATGATAGACGGTGAGCGGTAGCCAAACCACAATAGTTAAACTCAATAGGCCAATATTGTTGAATGTGAAGCGGACATGAGTCTTAGCGCACAATCGGCTTGTTTCTACCGTGCCACGCCACCATTAAGCTCAAATATTCATTAACTTACTGTTAAAGACAGGCCTTGGTTAGCAGAAGTCACTATTTCATTTGCTTATCTGGGCACTGAATCAGACAATACACGCATACAACGAAGGCACCCAAAACCCTATGGAAACTAATTCCGCCCAAACGCCGCAAGTCACGACAGTGAATCTTCGTCAGCTGTTGAGCAAATTTGCAAAGCCGCATTTGGGTCGCGCTATTTGGCAGCTCATCAATACACTCACGCCATTTTTTATGTTGTGGGCATTGATGGCCTGGAGCGTTGTTGGTGAATGGGGTTATGGCTGGACATTATTATTCGCCTTGCCTACCGCCGGCCTGTATGTGCGAATTTTCATTTTTCAGCACGATTGCGGCCACGGCTCTTTTTTTGCTAGCGAAAAAGCCAATCATATTGTTGGCGCCAGTTTGGGACTAATCACTTTATTCCCTTATGGCTATTGGAAAAAAACCCATGCTATTCATCACGGCACTTCGGGTAATTTAGATCGCCGCGAAATTGGTGATATCGAAACGCTAACTGTCCGGGAATATCAATCGCGTTCCTGGTTTGCACGTTTCTGCTATCGCTTTTATCGCAGCACACCGGTGCTGCTCGGTATTGGGCCTTGCTACCAATTTATTATCAAACACCGGTTTCCCTTTGACATGCCATTTTCCTGGAAGAAAGAATGGGCCAGTGTCCTGATCAATAATTTCATGATTTTATTGCTTGGTTTGGCGCTTGGTTTTTTGATTGGCTGGCACACGGTATTGCTGGTGCATATTCCTATCGTGCTGATTGCCGGTGCTTTGGGCGTATGGCTGTTCTATGTGCAACATACTTTCGAGCACGCCTATTGGACTCGCAAAGAAGATTGGGATGCCCATAAAGCAGCTATAGCCGGTAGTTCATTTTACGATTTGCCTAAAGTGATGCATTGGTTTACCGGCAATATCGGTTACCACCATATTCATCACCTTGCCAGTCGGGTTCCTAATTATCGTCTGCGTGAAGCGTTTGAATCGAGCCCATTGCTCCAGCTAGCGCCTAGGCTCACTTTGTGGACCAGCTTGAAATGCGCACGCTTGAAATTATGGGATGAAGAATTACAGAAAATGGTGGGTTTCCCAAAACGCCGTCGCGCTTAAATTAATTTCTTTTAAACAAAAACGCGGGCAATGCCCGCGTTTTTTATGCGCGGCAAAATCTGTATTATTCAGACAATTGCCAGCTAATCGTTTCACCCGCGCGAAACGGCACCAAAGTTTGCTTGCCCAAGCTTATTTCAGCGGGAACAATCCAACTTTTTTTATGCAGCGTGATGGAGTCTTGATTGCGCGGCAAGCCATAGAAGTCGGGACCGTGGAAACTGGCGAATGCTTCCAACTTATCCAAGGCGCCAGCGGCTTCAAAGGCTTCCGCGTAGAGTTCGATGCCTGCATGCGAGGTGTACATGCCTGCGCAGCCACAGGCAGTTTCCTTGGCGTTACGAGCATGCGGCGCGCTATCGGTGCCTAGGAAAAACTTTGGACTGCCGGAAGTCGCGGCAGCGACCAATGCTTGCCTGTGGTGCTCGCGTTTCAAGACCGGCAGACAATACATATGCGGACGAATTCCACCGACCAGCATGGCATTGCGATTGAGCAAGAGATGATGCGCTGTTAGCGTACCGGCAACACCATCGCGGGCCTGCAACACAAAATTGACACCTTCCTTCGTCGTTATGTGCTCAAGCACCACTTTCAGATTCGGAAACTCATCAACAATTTTTTGTAAATGCCGTTCGATGAATACGGCTTCGCGATCGAAAATATCGATATCGGCATGGGTTACTTCGCCATGCAGTAATAATGGCATTCCGCATTCCTGCATGGCTGCAAACACATTCCGGCAACGAGATAAATCGGTAACACCGGAATCTGAATTAGTGGTGGCGCCCGCAGGATAATATTTGACGGCATGCACTAAGCCACTTTTCGAGGCACGTATAATGTCGTCGGATGACGTGTTTTCAGTAAGATAAAGTGTCATCAGTGGCTCAAACTGCATACCCGCCGGAACGACAGTCATGATCCGCTCACGGTAGGCCAGCGCATCGTCTAATGTGCGTATCGGTGGCAGCAGATTGGGCATAACAATAGCCCGTGCAAATCGACGTGCGGTGTCGGGTAAAACCGAAGCGAGTGCTTCGCCGTCGCGCAAGTGTAAATGCCAGTCATCGGGCCGTATCATGCTGAAAGATGTGTTGTTCATAAGACTTTGAAGTAGGAGAGTTTCCCTATTTTAAAGCAATTTACCGAGTAAGTTTGTAGCAGCGGTTAAAACAGATTAGTGAACATGATGCAAGCTAGCTTTAGGCATATTGCCATAGCAAAACCAGAGGTCTATAAAGATGACTGGCATCACAACTGGAGGCTTTATGATTGGCTATGTAACTTTGGGTACCAATGATTTGGTGCGCGCAGCAGAATTCTATGACGCATTACTTGGTGAAATTGGAGCAGGGCGTTTTATGGAATCTGATAAATTTATTGCCTGGGGAACTGGTGCCAATTCACCTGGCATCGGCTTGATTTATCCCAATGACGGAAAGCCTGCAACAGTAGGCAATGGCGTGATGGTCGCGATCATTGTAGATAGCACCGAAAAAGTAGATCGTCTCTACAAAAAAGCGATTGAATTAGGCGCTACTGATGAAGGCCCGGCAGGCCCGCGTGGCGAAGGTTTTTATGCGGGTTATTTTCGTGATCTGGATGGCAATAAACTAAACTTCTTCTGCATGGGTTGAATGTCGGTCCGGCCTTGGCCCGACGAGTTGTATTAAACAACTTGTCGGGATTGAAAACTATTGGGAGAAAATAATGAGAGTAATGTTAATTAGCTTCATGTCTCTTATTCCCTGCGTGTCACAAGCAGACGTCAGTTTTACTTATCCGCAACAAACGCAATGCACCTCGAATGTATCCGCCATCCAAATATCCGGTAGTCATATGCGTTTTGATAGCGTGCTGGAGAATAAAAAATACTCCATGTTATTCGACGGTACCGAGGACATGATCACTATGCTGGATCATTCCAGTCGGCAATACCATCAAACCGAAGTCGATGAAGATGCTCTGGATTACAACAAAGACGTAATGTCGAGCACCGGCACCTTTATGGACAAACAAATGCAAGCCATGCAGGCGCAAATGAAGCAACAATGCGCTCAAATGGAAAAGCAGGGCATGAGCTGTCCCAATATGGATCTGTCATCAATTATGCAAAGCATGCAAGCCTCCGCCGCTCAAGGTGCCGCCAAAATAGACATAAAGCCGAGTGAAAAAAACACAACGGTAGCGGGAATGACCTGCAAAAGTTTTGATCGCTATGAAAACGACAAGAAAAAATCGGAAGAGTGTTATATCGAAGCGAAAGACATCGTGATGTCGGATAAAGATAAAAAATATTTACTCAGAAATATGAAGGTCATGCTTCACTATGGTGATTCTTTTGCTGGGCTTTCCGAAAAATTCAAAATAACTGATACCCGTCAACCGGCAGAACCAGACCCTGCCGACAAGGATATTTTATTATCGAAAATTTGTTTTGCACCCAACGGTAGCGAAGCTGGGCGTATTGAAGTGCAAATCAATAACACCGCAATTGATCAGGCAAGTTTTGACATTCCATCGGGTTATCAAATAATGAGCATGACCCCGTAGGAGGCCGCTTGCGGGCGAGGTTTGCTATATCGCGCTATCTATAGCGAATCTTTTAAATAGTCCTATGATCGGTAAGTCAGTTGCCGCCATCTAAAAAAATAAAAAACGTCATCCCCGAATGCTCTTGTCGGGGACCCAGTAAATCACAGTCCATTCGCGCCTAAAGGACGCTCCTACGCGCGTGGCAGCGACTGTCAGGCGCGAATGCGGAGAGTTTTTGAGTGCCAGAGAGATTTAACTATAGGTGAATCCATTCCCGCAGAGGCAATGAAAAAGTCGCTCGATGTATCCATCCCCTGTGTAGGAGCGCTGAGCGCGAAAAATCTTGAATCTGCTATGTCCAGTAAAATTAAACGTCACCGAAATGTGAGCGTAGGTGGCAAACTATTGATTCGCGTCGCAGAGCTGTCGCGCTCGTGAGCGCTCCTACGGGGTTTGTGTGTATCACACAGACCCCGGGTCGGTGGAGCGTGACCCGGGCTACTTGATTTTTATCGCTTGCCGGGTACGTTCAACGCGGGCTTTTTCTTTTAATTCAAATTCAGAAATGCAGGCGTCGCGTTTCACCATCGCGCATTCCAGGTAATCGACAATTTCGATAACGGCGGCACGTACAGCACGCGAGTCAGGCCCGGTTTCTAGCCCGCCAATACCAAGGCTGCGGGTTTGTACCTTGGTATTTTCGTTCGGTACTGTTCTGCCTTCAATGGTACGCGAGTAGCGTATTTCGCCGGTGGTCGTATCAATAACCCGTAAATCCACAGCTAAATAACCACCATGCGAAATGGATTCAACGCCGCCGCCGTAGCCCATAAAGCCACGTTTGGTTTTGGTTTCTACCTGATTTTCAAACGCAGTAATCGTGCCGGTAATTAAATATTCGGCACCAGTGAGTTTTCCTATTTGAATACTAGTGGCCGCTGACACCATGCCCGAGGCGGACAGGTTTTGTTCTTCAAGCACGGCTCGTAGTTTTTGGCGCTCAACAATCGTCAGGCTTGGTCGGGCCGATAATTCATTGGTCAGCATCGTGGTCAAGGCGCGGCCCACGCCGCCTTGCATAAACATGGCGCCGGTTTCATCCTGGAATTTGAGTACACCAATAATGGGTTTATTTTGCGCCGTAGTCGCAGTGCTATTTTCCTGCGAATAAGCAGTGGCACTCAACATCAAGCTTGATAAAACTATCCCGATGAAAATAAACACAACATTTTTCATCTTACCTG
>JAYSXB010000136.1:0-11153 GCA_043717775.1 Arenimonas sp. | reverse complement strand
TCGTGAGCGCTCCTACGCAGCGGATTGGTTACAAAATTGATTATAAATAATTATCGTCAAAATTTGATGCCGTGCTTTTTTGTCGCTTTTGTATAAGTCTTGACGAATAACTCTTCCGGTTTTTTGGCGCAGGCATTGATGGTGTCATTATTGATGGCGTCAATGGATTTGACGAACTTCAATGCCCCGTTGGCACCCTGATTTTTGATGAGTTGCACGGTGGATATATTGGCAATAAGTTCCAGCGCTCCAAAATTTTTCGTGCTTTCATTGGCGTGAATAGTGCGAAAATATTTCAAGTCAGTATTAAAATCGACACAGGTTTTGGCATTGATTGTTAACACCGAATCGCGAAGAAAAATTACATTTAAAAAATAAATGCCTTCATTATATTTTAAACCGTTCTCTGGTAGCTTCCAGTAACCGGTATTGACAAAAGTAAGTGCATTTTTATCAAGCTCGGCCGATTTACTGCTGGTAAATACCTTGACTGTCGTGGCTTTGCCTGCTTTTGATAAAGCGATTTCAAGTATCACCTCTCCCTGCAAACCCTTTTTAGCTTGTGCCTCGGGATAAAAAAGATCTCCTGGATGGATAAGCTGGTGCGGTAATTTATTACTTGATAGAGCAGCAGGCATTTTGGTGCCCGCTGTCGGAATTGCCGCCTTTAATTCGGTTTTAGCCTGCAAGCACTTTGCAGGACTAACAGCCAGCAATAGCGTTACAAAAAATACGTTTACACGCATACCAACCTCAATTTTCCGAATAGCCTAAACGTACTGCAACCGGTGTAAGACGATCAAATGCTACTTTGAAACTATTGCGATAATGGCGCCAATGGCCGCTGGCAAACTGGTTATCAAAACCACCGCGTGCCTGTACCTTGAATGCAAGCAGACTCGCATCTAAGGCTTCTTCAATACCCAGCGCCACTTGCAAGGCCTGAGCTACCGAAGCTGCATTTTCTGGCAAGTCGTCAATTTTCACAACACTGACAACAGCAGAATTTTTCTCGAGATGATCGGCAAATGCTTCACAGGTTTGCGCCAACCATTCTGCCGACATATTTTCGTCCGGATGAAATGCATAGGCCTGTGCACTACCAAATACCATCCAATTGATTAATGCATCGCGTGGGTCACTGATAAGGGCAAGGGTGCGCGTGCCTTTTAATTCAGATGCGGTGTAGCCATCGAAGTGTGGGATCCAATCAACGGTGGTATCGGGGTCCAAACCCACTTGCCTGATAACACCTTGCCAACTCTCGGCAGTGCCTGCTTGCGGCGTGCCGGGAAAGCCCCGCACATGGCCAAAACCATCATTACGAGCACTGGCCAAATTACGATCGGCCAGTAAACGCTCGCCGAGCGCTTGCGATAATGTTTGCAGCACTAATTCTATTCGGGTGCCCGTGGGCGCCCACAATAAAGTCCCCGCAATATCGGCATTATTGTTTGTGTGGGTCGGTAATATTTGTGGCAGCTGATGTTGTGCCAGTGTCCGCTGCGCCATCTGGCGAAAGCTTTCGGCCGCTTTGTCGTATTGCTGCAATTTATCGTATGCAAGACCACGCCATGCAAATACCATGCGCTCGGACTCGGGATTGGTCGCGGCACGCTCTAAAATTTCCAAACGCGCCAAAGCTTGTTTTGGGTCTTTACGAATTTCTGCCCGCAGTTTTATAAACTGCGCGAACGGCAGGTTTTTTTCATAGCTTAGTGCAACATCGGCGCTGGTTTCAGCAGCATCAAGATCGCCGATAGTTTCATGCAACTGCGCGAGTGCTTCATGTGCTTGCGGGCTTTCCGGCAAAGCCGCTAGCCACCGCTGCAATACCTCCTGAGTCACCTCCCGCTGGTGTGATGTCATCGTGGTACGCATGGACCAGAGAATATTATTTTGTGGATTTTTGGTCAGCGCATCTTCAAGCCATTCAATAGCTTCTTCAGCACGGCCCAGCGATGCCAACAGGTTCGCTAATGGCGACAGCACTTGCGGATTGCCCGGATTGGCTGCGTTCACCATCAATAAGTCTTCAAGTGTTTCTTCGGTCTGACCAATTTGTGCGCGCACTTGTGCCCGCATCATGCGCACTGAATGATCGTCGGGTTTATTGATCAACCATTGGCCCAAACTATCAATCGCTTCCAGCCATAGTTCTTGCTGCAGTTGACTGCGCACCAAGCCACGCAATACGCCTGGGTTGCTGGGTTCGAGCGCCATCGCATTTTTAAAAGCTTGTTCGGCGAATGGCCACATACCACGAGCACCATAAGCCATTCCCAGCGAGACTTGCGCTAAAGGATTTTTGGAATCCAATTCCGCCGCCGCAGTAAAACACCTCAGGGCTTTATCGGCCTGACCACTGTATTGCGCAACATGTCCTTCCAGCAGCAATACCTGTGGGTGGTCCGGGTCAATGCGCTGGGCTAATTTGAGTTGCTTTGTCGCCTCATCATTTTCACCACGGGCAAGCGCCATATGCGCCAAAGTCACATAGGCTTGCAATTGATTAGGGTCCAGATTCACCGCGTCTTTCATGCCCTGTTCGGCAGCCGCGTAATCTTTTTGCTCCAAGGCCAAGGCGGCACGACTGATTTGAAAATCGGCACGATCGGGTGCCATGTTAATGGCTTGGTCTATAGCGCTTCGAGCTCCGGCAATATCACCGCTGCGTTGCAGACAAATGCCAAGCCAGTGGAGGGCCTGCGGGTTTTGTGGATCACTAATGGCAAAAGCTTGGGCAGCACTGAGTGCAGCCGCAGTGTCGCCGCGTTGCAGCGCTTGGGTAATGGTGGCAATCATGGATTAGCGGACTCAAAAACGGAAGTCGCAATTATAGCGGTATAAGCGGTTTTCGGCTTGCTAGCGGGCTATGGCCTAGCTTTGCAAGGCGAGGGCCAGCCGCTGAACGACCCAGCGCTCAGCATAGCCGCGCAGGGTCGCGCCCTCGATAAAACCGCAATGCCCACCATGTTCGGCAATTTCAAGTAAAGAATGTGGTGGCAATTGCAAATCATTGAAGGCGGCAATGGGTATGACGGGATCGTCGGCGGCAGCCAATACACTGACCGGAACTTGCAGCGCGGCTAAACGACCATGCGCTACTGAATAGCCATCGAAATAATCTTCGGCATCTTTTTTGTCGGTATGGCGCTCGACCATCCACTGCGTGAGCGAGCGCATATTTACTTTCAGAACACTATCATCAAAACCATGTTGCTGCGGAAACAGTGCGCGCTTTTTCAAAAGCGAGCTGCGCCATTTTTGCATGAAATACCAATGATAAAACGGTACCCCGGTTTCAAGTTGCCGCATCACGCCGGATGGATCTACCGCCGGACAAATGGCGACCGCATGTTTTAAATTAATACCTGCAGCTGGTGCTGCCAAAGCCAGTCTTAAGGCAAAATTTCCGCCTAGCGAATAACCGGCAGCCATAAACACCGGCGCCGGAAATTTTCTTTCGATTTCATGTGCGGCATTAACGACTTCTTCAAGACGACAAGAGTGAAACAGGCCTTCATTCAGATGATGGGTGTCGCCATGATCACGAAAATTTAAACGAAACACATTGAAACCGGCACTCAGCAAACGTGCGGCGGTATGACACATATAACTCGAGTCGGTACTGCCTTCCCAGCCATGCAACAGCAGTACCAAGCCACGTGATGGCCGGGTTTTATTTTCACTATAAAAACCAAGCAAGCGAATACCATTGCCGGCATCAATTACATGCTCGCTGGTGACGGCACCGGTTTTTACCAATGCGCGCGCACCGGCATTTTTCCGAAATGCCGTTGAGCTAAAAATCGATTGCATATGCGGATTGCGTAGCAACCATCCGCGTGCAAGGTATGAACTAACGCGGGTCATTTTTCATTGCCGCCATAATACGTTCACGGCAGGCAGCAGCCATGCGACTACGGCCTTGTTCACTACTGGCGACCGGTTCTAAAAAATGCACTTCGGCAATCCGTGTTGGTTCGCCTAGTAAACGAAGCAGGTTTTGCAAAAAATTTTCTTTCGGGCCGAAGGCAATAATGGTTTGCGCATTGCCGCGTTCGCCATATTTCAAAGCAACCGGCTGCGCCGGTACCTCCGCTAAAACAGCAGGCTGAAAAATACGCGCGTGAAACGTACCGATCTCGCGGCCATCGGTGGTTCGACCTTCGGGGAAAACCGCGCAAGCCAGACCTTTTTGCAGGCGCTCGACCATCTGGTGCATCACACCATGCAAGGAATCATTACTGCCGCGATGATGATAGATAGTGCCGCCACGCGAAGCCATCCAGCCAATCAAAGGCCAGTTGGCAATTTCGGCCTTCGCGACAAATCCCATCCAGCGTTGGCTGTGCAATAAGGTGATATCAATCCAGCTGACGTGATTGGCCACAAACAAGACGGCGCCGGGTAGTGGCGTACCATAGCGTTTGGTTTTGAAGCCGAAAATTCGCACCATGCCCAGCGACCACCAGCGGATGGCACGATGATCCATACGCTCACCGCGAAATACCACGCGCGCGCAAATCGGATTGATCATGAGTAGAGTCATCGGCAAGAACACGCAGGCATGAAATGCCAAAAGCGGGAGTCGCACTAGGTAGCGCAGTGGGCGTAGCCTGTCACGGCCTGCGCCGCTTGCCGTGTTAGAAGCCATCATGCTGCCATTGTGCCTTAAAAGGATTAGAGCACGCACCCAACGCCGGGGTATGCGATGTAGGAGCACTCACGAGTGCGAAAGCAGCTTGCCGCAATATGTGATGTTTTAGCGGAACCTCTCGAACACGATCAAAATCGTCGCAAACGTGTCGCGTTTGTGAGAGCTACTGCCTTTGCGGTCAGGATCGCCGCAGATTTATCGCGCTCGTGAGCGCTCCTACGCGGTTTCAATCACCGCCAAAGTCAGACGCGAGACGCAGCACAATTTGCCGCGCGAATCTTCAATACGAATATCCCAGACTTGGGTTTTACGGCCGACATGCACCGGGCGCGCGGTGCCGGTGACAATACCTTCGGTTACGCCGCGAACGTGATTGCAATTGAGCTCAAGGCCAACAGCTTGCTGGCCTTCTTTTTCGACACACATATTGGCAGCGACACTAGCGAGTGTTTCCGCCAGCATGGCGGACGAACCGCCGTGCAATAAACCATAAGGTTGCTTGGTACGTTGATCAACCGGCATCGTGCCGCGAAGAAAATCTTCGCTCACTTCAGTGATTGTTATGCCCAGATGTGACACAGCCGTATTCAGGCTGTGGGCATTTAATTCTTCGACGGTGCGCGGGCGGCGAAAAATATTCGCCATGGTCAAACTCAGCGAACGCGCAACAAGCCTGGACGCCAAGCCGGTGCATACCCTGCACGCTTGTAGCCTGATGAATCGCCATAACCACCGCCGGTTTCGCGATTACTGCGACGATGCATGCGGTCTTGTAATTCTTGACGACGATCTGCCAACCATTCGGCCGAACCCACCGAAGAAGGACTGACGCCGCGACGACGCGCTTCGTTTTCACGATATTCGCAGAACTCTTCGTAGGCTTCGAGTTCGTGTTTGAGTTCGATAACGCAGAGCTCAATGGCAATGGCATCATCGAAATAACCGAGCACCGGAATATTGTCAGGAATAATGTCGGCCGGATCGGCAAAATAAACCAGCGCCGACAATACGTGTTGACGGTCGGCTTCATTCAAGGACCAACCCTCGTCGCGCACCATGGCAATCAAGGCATCTAAATGATCCAGACGGGTCGCGATAAAATCGGGTAAATCAACCTTGTTGGCTTCTTCAAGTAATTTACCGGCAGCGGCGATAACTTCTTCGGCAGATTTGTTGCCGGCAGAGTCGCGCGCAGCCTTGATGGCAGCATTGAAATGTTCTAGGTCGCGGTCGGAGAGTTCAAAACTAATCGCTAAAGGCATGACTATGTTTCCATCGGAGGGTGAATGGTGAGAAGCGAAAGACTAGGCGCTGTCGTGCAGTGCGTCAATGCCGTTGAGTTTACGCGAGCTGGTAGGCCGCATGCTAGGCCTTCGTTCGATACCGTGGGAGGGCCGTAAGGCCCGAATAGCCCAACGCAGATTTGACATTCGGGCCTTACGGCCCTCCCACGGATTTGTTTTTAGCGATCCGAATGCCCGGACTCGAAATAATCATTACGTTCAAACGCACCGGGTTTGACTAAATCGGAAAACGCTCTTGCCTGCGGTGATAAAAACTTGCCTTTGCGCACCACAACACCATAACTACGTGGCGGGAAATAATCCCGCAAATTGCGGATTTCCAATTTTTCGTGATCGGCTTCGTTCAGGCAAATGCCGGTCACAATCGATATTCCTAAACCCATCGCGACATATTGTTTGATCACTTCCCAGCCACCCACTTCCAGCGCCACGGTGTAAGGCACCCGTCTTTGTTGGAACACCAAATCCACCAAACGCCAGGTCGTCAATCGCTTGGGCGGCAGGATCAAACCATGCGGGCTTAAATCTTCGAGCTGCAAATTCTCTTTCTTCGATAATGGATGGCCTTTCGCCATGATCAGCATCGGGTCAAACGAATACACCGGCGCGTAAGACAAATCGGTCGGTACATCGAGCATGGAACCGACCGCTAAATCGACCGCGTCCGAACGTAAAAGTGCCAAGCCGTCTTTGCCGGTCACGTTATGCAGCACCAATTGAACGGTCGGGTGCGCCTGCTTGAAGGCCTGCACAATCGGCGGCAATAAATACAAAATGGTCGAGCTACCGGCGGCAACATGCAGTTCGCTAGCCTCGAGGCCTTTTAACTTATTGCGAAATTCGCCCTCTAGCCCATCGAGACCTTCCACTAAAGGTCGGGCTAGCTCGTAAAGTGCCGTGCCTTCACGCGTCAGCGTCATTCGACGGCCGCCCCGTTCAAATAATCTGACCTGTAAATCGCGCTCCAATGCCTGTAATTGCAGGGTCACCGCTGGCTGGCTCAGGAAAAGCGCCTCGGCAGCACGCGAAATAGAACCCAAACGCGCGGCTTGGCAGAAAGCCCGCAGGGGCTTTAAGCGGTCACCTTTGTAATAAAAGCGCGGACTAGCAGCTTTTGACATTGGAATTTACTTAACTATAAGATTTGTTAATAGATTCTATTCAAACATTTAGTTTGTCAAATTAAAACAAGCGTTTTAAGGTTGAGGCCAGCTTACAGGTACTTCTTCTATGTCCTCACTTGAAATCATTGCCACACCCCAGCCAGGCCAGGGTGATTTACTGACTCCCGCCGCTTTGGCCTTTCTAAGCGAATTGCATGAACGCTTTGAGCCAACACGGCAAGAACGATTGTCTGCGCGTCAAAAACGCCAGGCGCAATTCGATGCCGGGGCCGCTCCTGATTTCCGTGAAGACACTCGTACAATCCGCGAAAGCGAGTGGAAAGTCGCCGAACTGCCTGCCAACTTGCTAGATCGTCGCGTCGAGATTACCGGCCCGGTTGAGCCCAAGATGGTGATCAACGCCCTGAATTCGGGCGCCAAAGTGTATATGGCCGACTTCGAGGATTCGACTTCGCCGACCTGGGAAAATTTATTGACCGGCCAGCGCGCGCTGCGCAAAGCCGTCACTGGCGACCTGGACTGGATGGCACCCGATGGCAGCAAGCGCTACGTATTGAATAAGGAAAAGCTGGCGGTCTTGATGGTGCGCCCGCGCGGCTGGCATCTGGACGAAAAACATTTGCAGCTCGCTGGCGCACCAATGTCGGCGTCTTTATTCGATTTGGGCCTGTTTGCTTTCCATAACGCCAAAACCCAATTTGAAAAAAACAGCGGCCCGTATTTCTATATTCCGAAAATGCAGTGCATGGAAGAAGCCGCATTGTGGGAAGACGTACTAAGTTTTATCGAAGTACGTTTGGGCTTGCCACTAGGCACCATGAAAGTCACGGTCTTGATTGAAACGCTTCCGGCCGCCTTCGAGATGCACGAAATTTTACATGCCTTGCGTTCACGCATTGTCGGTTTGAACTGCGGGCGCTGGGATTATATTTTTTCGTATATCAAAACTTTCCGGAATCATCGCGACAAGGTGTTGCCGGAACGTAGCCAAGTCTTGATGACGCAGCCATTTCTGAAAGCCTATTCGGAATTGCTGATTCAAACCTGCCACCGTCGCGGTGCATTGGCGATGGGCGGCATGGCGGCACAAATTCCGATTTCCGGCGATCCCGAAGCCAACGAAGCTGCGTTAAATCGCGTGCGCGCCGATAAATTGCGCGAAGTCAAAGCTGGCCATGACGGCACTTGGGTTGCCCACCCGGCACTGATTAAAGAAGCCGAAACTATTTTCGATGCGCATATGCCGAACGCGAATCAGCGTGATGTATTGCGCGAAGATGTTTCAGTCACACGCGATGATTTGATCAAGCCCTGCATCGGCACTATCACGCAAAAAGGTTTTGAAAATTCCGTTGAAGTTTGCGTGCGTTATCTCGCGTCCTGGCTCGATGGAAATGGTTGCGTACCGATTCACTGGTTGATGGAAGACGCCGCCACCGCTGAAATTTCCCGCACGCAACTTTGGCAATGGCTGCATCACGGAAATTTACATCTCGATGATGGTTCGACAGTCGATTTCGCGCTATTCGAACGCTGCCTGATTTCCCTGCCAAGCAAACTCGCAGACCGCATGCGGGTGCCGGGTGCCGCGAAACTCAACGACGCCCTTGCACTACTCGACGAACTCACCCATGCAGACACCCTGGCAGATTTTTTAACCCTGCCGGCCTACAAACAAATCGACTAACCCGTAGGAGCGCCTTTAGGCGCGAGAGATCTTCGCAAGAGCCGGTCGCGCCTAAAGGCGCTCCTACCACCAACTCACATCGCCACCACCAAGGAACCACCATGAGCAAGACACTTCCCAGCGCCGAACAACTGAAACAAGAATGGGCAACCTCGCCCCGTTGGGCCGGCATTAAACGCGGCTACACTGCCGAAGAAGTCGTGCGCTTGCGCGGTACGGTTGCCATTGACCATTCGCTCGCGCGTCTTGGTGCCGAAAAATTATGGGGCTACCTCAACGAAAAACCGTTCGTCAACGCACTCGGTGCACTGACCGGCAATCAGGCCATGCAACAAGTCAAAGCTGGTTTGAACGCGATTTATTTGTCCGGCTGGCAAGTCGCTGCCGACGCCAATCTGGCCGGTGAAATGTATCCCGATCAAAGCCTGTATCCCGCCAACTCGGTACCGCAAGTGGTCAAGCGCATTAATAACTGCCTGCTGCGTGCCGATCAACTGCATCATGCCGAAGGCAATGACAGCATTGACTGGATGCAGCCGATTATTGCCGATGCCGAAGCCGGTTTTGGCGGCGTGCTGAATGCCTTTGAATTGATGAAGTCGATGATCGAGGCCGGTGCTTCGGGCGTGCATTTCGAAGACCAGTTGGCTTCAGTAAAAAAATGCGGCCATATGGGCGGTAAAGTTTTAGTGCCAACGCGTGAAGCCGTCGAAAAATTAATTGCGGCACGACTGGCTGCCGACGTGATGGGCGTACCGACGTTAATCGTCGCGCGTACCGATGCCGAAGCGGCGGATTTAATTACTTCCGATGTCGATGACAATGACAAAGCCTTTTGCACTGGCGAACGCACGATAGAAGGTTTCTACAAAACCATTCCGGGCTTGAATCAGGCCATCTCGCGCGGTCTGGCTTACGCGCCTTATGCCGATTTAGTCTGGTGCGAAACTGGCAAGCCCGACCTTGCTTATGCGAAAGCGTTTGCCGATGCGATCCATGCAAAATTCCCCGGCAAAATGCTGGCCTATAACTGCTCGCCTTCATTCAACTGGAAGAAAAATCTGGACGACGCCACGATCGCGAAATTCCAGATCGAATTGGCGGCGATGGGTTACAAATTCCAGTTCATCACCCTGGCCGGTTTTCACGCCTTGAATTATTCGATGTTCAATCTGGCTTATGGCTATGCCCGCAACCAGATGAGCGCTTTCGTCGAATTACAGGAAGCCGAATTTGCCGCTGCCGACCGGGGCTTTACGGCCGTGAAGCACCAACGCGAAGTCGGTACCGGTTATTTCGATTCGGTCACCCAAACCATTCAAGGCGGCCAAAGCTCGACCACCGCGTTGAAAGGTTCGACCGAGGAAGAGCAGTTCCAGCATTAACACGTAGGGTGGGCACCGCCCATCATTGCGCCACTTGGTAAGATCGGTGGGCAATGCCCACCCTACGACTCGTAGCCCGGGTAACGCTCTTTTACCCGGGTTTGGTGATCATGCGATTGCGCTCAGCCTAGCGTAAATCTTTTAATGCATCGCAATCCCTCCCGGGTCGATGAAGCGTGACCCGGGCTACCCACAGCCCACCAAAATTTGGTTACACTCAAGCACTTACCCGATTGATTTAAAGCTGCGAATAACAGTGATAGAACTAGTGCGATCAAAAACCCGCAAATCCGCGCCACAAACTTCGCACCTGCCATCGATGCTGTCCGATGAGGAAATGCAGGCTTTGTGTTCGGTCGCCGTGAGCCGTGCGATGTTGCCGGGCGAAGAACTATTCCGTCGCGGTGATGACGCTCGCAGCATGTATGTTATCGATACCGGCGAAGTCCGCTTGAGTTTTGACGACGGCATTGTCGATAAATTATTGGGGCCGGGCCATTTTTTCGGTGAGTTGTCGGTCTTTATCGGACAACACCAACGCTTTGCCCATGCCATCGCCGAAGCCTCCGGCATGCTGTATGAAATCACGACCGAAGCCTTTCAAGGCCTGCTTGCCAGCCACCCAGCGGTAGTCGCAAAATTCATGCAACGCAGCTTCACCTATCTGGTGGCTGGCGAGCATCAAATGATGAAAAGTCTGCGTCGTCGTAACGAAGACCTGATGCAAACACTCGATACCTTGCGGCAAACCCGCAGCGAATTGTCGGTCGCACAACAATTGGTGCGCACCGATGATTTAACCGGTCTGGCAAATCGTCGCGGCCTTTATCGTTATATGGATGAAGTCGGCCGACACCCGGTAGCTGGTAAGCGTCTGGCCTTGTTGCTGATTGATCTGGACCATTTCAAACAAATCAATGACCGCAGTGGCCACCTCGCTGGTGATGCCGCCTTGCGCGCGGTCGCCGAAGAAGTGCGCCGTATGGCCGG
>JAYSXB010000135.1:0-4366 GCA_043717775.1 Arenimonas sp. | reverse complement strand
TGGCAGAAGCCCGCAAGCGATTCGCAGCGGCACCGGAAGATCTTGATGCTGTTCAAGACTTACTCACCACGCTTTCCTGGGCGGGCCGCCATGATGAGGTGCTGGCGCTGTACCGGGAGCGCTGGGGTAATCTTGCTGCGCTGGATGCCGACGTTGGGGCCACATCATCGGAACCCTTTGAAGCCATTGCCACCGCGCGGCGGGCAACCGGCGATAAAATTGGATTGGCCGAGACCTTGGCGATTTGGCGCAAGCGCTTGGACTTTCAGCGCGAGCAGGGTTACGCCAGCGCCAGTTTCATGGCGACCGAGGCGGGGTATTTTGCACTGGCCGGCGAGCGCGCCGCGTCTTTGAAGGCCTTGACCAAGGCCATTGACCTGGGTTACCGCGAACCATTGCTCGGCCGCTACCCAGCCTTTGCTGGGCTGAAAGACGATCCGAGCTTCAACAAGCAGGTTAGCCACATGACCCAGCTGATCAACATCGAGCGCGCCAAGCTCAAGATGGCACCACTACCATGAACTTCATATCCGAACTCATACGCCGCAACGTCGTTGATAAAAACGATTTCAGCTGTGATAAACCGAGACCATTACCATGACATTATTCAACGAACTGACCCGCCGCAAAGTGTTCAAGGTCGGGGCCGCCTATCTGGTGGTGGCATGGCTGGCAGTGCAGGCCGCATCCATCGCCTTTCCGGCCTTCGATGCCCCGGCCTGGGCGCTGAGGATTTTCATTTTAGTTGCGCTGCTCGGTTTTCCGATTTCACTGGTATTCGCCTGGGCGTTCGATATGACCCCGGACGGCTTGAAGCCGGAAACCGGACCGCGCAGCAGCAAAATCATTTTCGCAATCGTCGCCGTGCTGGTGGCATTGGCTTTCGCCTGGTATTTCAAGGGTCAACCTTCGTACCGTGAGCCAGCCGAGGTCAATACTCAGGCTACTGCTGTAAACGCCGCCAACAGTAGTGCAGCAGTTGGGAAAAATTCCATTGCGGTAATGCCGTTCGTGAATATGAGCTCCGATAAAGAGCAGGAATATTTCTCCGACGGCATGACCGAGGAAATTTTGAACGCGCTGGCCAATGTGCCGAACTTGGCGGTGACCGCGCGCACTTCGGTGTTCTCGCTGAAAGGGCAGAATAAAGATATTCGTGAAATTGGCAAATTGCTGGGCGTGGCCTATGTGCTGGAAGGCTCGGTGCGCAAGGCTGATGGCAAAGTGCGCATCACCGCGCAGTTAATCCGCGCCGACAACGGCTTTCATCTGTGGTCGGAAACCTACGACCGGAAACTCGAGAACGTGTTCGATCTTCAAGCCGAACTGGCCGGCGCCATTGCCAAGGCGCTGGAACTGCCACTCGGCTTGGGTGGTGATGCGGCCTTAGTGAGCGAACGCTCCGCCGACCCACAAGCCTATGCCATGTACTTGCAAGCACGTGCGGCCTATCGGGCGCGTGGTGATGGCGTTAAAAAATCCATCGAGTTGTATCGTGAAGCGATCAAACGTGACCCCAAATTCGCACCAGCCTGGGCGGGTCTCGCCAGTAGTTTGGCAGTATTGCCGTGGTATGTTCCGGAAGCTGAAAAAGCCGCAGCGGCCGCAGCGATGCCCGAAGCCGAACAGGCTGGCAAGCAGGCGTTGGCTTTGTCACCGAACTTGGCGCAAGGACACAACGCGCTGGCTATGGTGTATAGCTTCCAATGGCAATGGGCCTTGGCCGAGCAGCATTCCAAACAAGCCTTAGCACTCGCGCCGGATGATCCGGATGTGCACTATCAATATGCCGATTGGTTGGATGCCGTGGGTCGTCAAGAGGAAGCCTTGGCATCTGCCAGCAAAGCCGTGGCGCTTGATCCTTTAGTACCGATATTCCTGAATGGCAAAGCCAATTCATTGCAGCGTCAAGGGCGACTTGATGAAGGCATCGAATCCCGGCAGGCGGCTTATGCGCTTGCGCCCGAGTTGCAAAATGCCACGAATAATTTGTTCGACAACTACATACGAGCACGGCGCTTGGATGAGGCGGAGAAGCTGCTGGACGAGACCCGGGCTTCGGAGTTGGCTCGCGTTGCGCGTGATCCAACATGGAATCCGAAAAAAGACCCGCAGCGAATTCGGCGCGCATGGCTTCGCCTGTTGCGTGACCCGACCCAAGCACAAGCAGTCCGTAATGAGCTGGATGATGAGGACTACGCCCGGCTGCAAGATAGAATGTCCAATGACATCGATACACAGTTCAAGAAGATTGAAGCGGAGCTTGAGAAGCACGTCAACGGTGTGGACCCGGTTAGTGCCCTACGCAGCTTTAGGTTTGCCGACCACCACAAAGACCCGCGTTATATCCGCCTGCTGAACAAGGCCGGCTTTGATGATGAGGGCAATATCAAGTGAGTGGTTTTCTATCCGAACTCAAACGACGTAATGTGATCCGCATGGCTGGGTTGTATCTGGTCGGTGCGTGGCTTGTCACGCAAGTCGCCGCCACTTTATTGCCGGTATTCGAAGCCCCCGGCTGGGTGATGAAAACGATTGTTGGAATTTTAGCGTTTGGTTTTATGCATGCCATGATTTTCGCCTGGATATTTGAATTAACGCCCGATGGTTTGAAGCGTGATTCGGAAATACCCGAAGCGCAATCGATCGCACCACAAACCGCGCGCAAAATGGAACGCAGTATTTTGGTTTTGTTTGCGATTGCCCTGGCGTTTTTTGGTTTCGATAAATTTTATTTGGCGCCCAAGCGCGAAGCGGCTTTGGTTTCTGTCGCGACACAAGCCATCACCGAAAAAGTGGCGCAAAAGGAAAAATCGGAAAACCAGAAATCGATTGCAGTGCTGGCGTTCGAAAACCGCAGCGCCGACAAGAACAATGAATATTTTTCCGATGGCGTGGCCGAGGAAATTCTGAATTCGCTGGCGAAGGTGAAAGACCTGAAAGTGGCCGGCCGGACGTCCTCGTTTTTCTTCAATTCAACTAGCGCTGAGAGTGTCCAGAAAATGTTGCCCTGCAAATCACCGCTTAATGAAAAAGCTATCACCATAATTGTCGATGCAATTCGGAATGACAAAACATTGATGGCAGAACTTCGTTACTGGATGTCGTCGATGCACGTTGCCGCACTTTATGGGCAAAGCCGGATAGAAAGAGCAACATCGCTACGTACGACGATTGATGCCGAGCTTGGTGATTCGCTGAAGGTGACCACACCGTGATCCTGCGCCGAGATTGCTTTTGTAGGCGGGCCTTCTAGGCCCAATAGGCAATCTGACAATTCTTTCGGGCCTGGAAGGCCCTCCTGCACGGGAATATTTTTATGATTTTGCGAGGCTTGTCAAAAAACCTGAAAGAACAAAACTGGACGGCGATCGGTATTGAGTTTGTGCTGTTGGTGCTCGGTGTGTTTTTGGGTATTCAAGTCAGCAACTGGAATAGCGAGCGCGAACGCAATCAACAATCGCAGATATACACCGAAAGACTCAAAGCCGACTTGCGTGAAGAAGCATGGGGCTATGCGTTGGTGATTGAATATAACAAAGATGTTTTGGCCAAAATTGAAAGTGTGCTGGCAGATTTGGAAGGTGAGGCTGCGCTTTCGGATGAGCAATTTGTGATTAGTGCATTCCGTGCCACGCAATACAGAGTGATTGATCGAAAACGTGCAACCTTTGATGAATTAATTTCAACCAGCAAAATCGATCTGATTAAAGATCAAACCCTGCGAAATACGGCGATAAAGCTTTACAACATCCCAATGCTCGACAATTTATACAATGAAGGCGTGTCATCGGAGTATCGAAGATTATTCCGACGTACCGTTTCAAAAGACGTTCAACAAGCTTTGTTTGAAAATTGCGGTGATGGTTTCGCAAAAGTGCTGGACTATACAAGTATTAAAGAAACACTAAGTCGTCCTTGCACCCTTGGGCTGCCAGCGGAAAAAATAACTGCAGCAGCAAAGGCATTGCGTACACAAGATAATATGTTGACTGCCTCGCAATTGCGGTTTGCAGAAGTTTCAACAACGATTAGAGGTTTGGAGAATAGGCCGGTTATTGTAAAAGCATTCCAAGAAATATTTGGGAGTAAACCATGATCCTGCGCCGTTTATCGCAATCGCTGAAAGAACAAAACTGGATGGCGATCTGCATCGAATTCGTGTTGCTGGTGGTCGGTGTTTTTCTCGGCATCCAGCACCGTAGCCCGGGTCACGCTTCATCGACCCGGGAACTCGCAGACGTATTGATGATCGATCAAGACATTTCTCGAAGGATTTTTTTTGAATCAGGATTTAGGAAATAACGGTAAACCCCGGGTCGGTGGAGCGTGACCCGGGCTACGCAGTAATAAAGGCCGTAGGGTG
>JAYSXB010000134.1:0-4373 GCA_043717775.1 Arenimonas sp. | reverse complement strand
CGCGAATAGGCTTGTTCTTCTTGACCGAACCTTCAATAACCAGCGAACCGGCAACCGCACCGAATTTCGAACTGCGGAAGACATCGCGTACTTCGGCGATACCAATAATTTCTTCGCGAATTTCCTTGCCCAGCAAGCCGGAAGCGACTTGTTTAACCTGATCGATAACATCGTAAATAATCGAGAAGTAACGCAGATCCAGACCATTACTCTCGATAATTCTGCGAGCCGTTGCATCGGCACGTACATTGAAGCCGATGATGACCGCTTTTGCGGCCGAGGCCAGCGTTGCGTCGGATTCGGTAATACCGCCAACGCCTGAACTAATCACATTGATACGAATGAGTTCGTTTGATAAACCGGTGAGTGATTGACGCAGGGCTTCGACCGAACCTTGTACATCGGCTTTCACCAAAATATTCAAGGTTTGCATGCCGTTGTCTTGACCCATGGAAGCCATGATGTCTTCCATGCGACTACCGGCCGAGGTTACCAAGCGAGATTCGCGACGTTTGGCGTCACGTTGCTGAGCAACGTCTTTCGCCAAACGCTCATCGGATACCACAACAAAATCATCGCCCGCATCAGGTACACCGGATAGACCGAGCACTTGCACAGGAATCGAAGGGCCAGCGGAATCGACTTGCTTGCCGTTTTCATCAAACAAGGCACGCACACGACCGTAATGCACACCGCAAACGAGGTAATCACCTTTCTTCAAGGTGCCCTGTTGCACGAGCACGGTAGCGACCGGGCCGCGGCCCTTGTCGAGTGCCGACTCAATAACGACACCGGTGGCGAGAGCGTCATAAACCGCTTTTAATTCCATCACTTCGGCTTGTACCGAAATAGCGTCTAAGAGCGCATCAATACCCATACCGGTTTTTGCCGACACCGGAACAAATTGCACGTCGCCGCCCCACTCTTCCGGCACCACTTCCAACGCGACCAAACCTTGTTTGACGTTATCGGGATTGGCTTCCGGCTTATCCATTTTATTAACCGCAATCAGCAATGGCACTTTGGCTGCACGAGCATGATTAACGGCTTCAATGGTTTGCGGCATCACGCCATCATCGGCAGCAACGACCAGCACCACGATATCGGTAAGTTTTGCACCGCGAGCACGCATCGAGGTAAACGCCGAGTGGCCCGGAGTATCGAGGAAGGAGATAACACCTTTCTCGGTTTCAACATGATAGGCACCGATATGTTGCGTGATGCCACCGGCTTCGCCAGTCGCCACTTTGGTGCGACGAATATAATCGAGCAATGAAGTTTTACCGTGATCAACGTGACCCATGATGGTGACAACCGGCGGACGTGTTCTTTGTTCGCCTTGTACTTCTACTTTTACCGCTTCCAATGCGCTTTCAGCATCGTCTTCCTGCGACTTCGTGGCTTTGTGGCCGAGTTCTTCGACTACCAGCACGGCAGTATCATGATCAATCGCTTGATTGATCGTTGCCATCACGCCCATTTTGAAGAGTGCGCGGACAACTTCCGTGCCCTTCATCGCCAACTTATTGGCTAGTTCGCTGACCAGAATACTTTCGCCAATAAATAACTCACGCAATACCGGTGCGGTTGGTTTCGAGAAACCATGTTGACCTGTTGCCGAGCGCGAGGCTTCGACAATTTTGACTTTCGGCTTGCGGCGATTGCCGGCAGAACGACGCGCACGTTCGTCAGCAGTCAAGTGCAATTGACCCGCTGCAAAACGGGCAGCCGAGCTGTCTTCGCCTTCGTTATCCACCATGGCATGCGAGCCACGCGGTTTATGTTTGATCGATGGCGTTTTGCTCGGCACATTGCTTTTCGGAGCAGCCGGGCCGTTATCGCGACGCGGAGCTTCGGTTCTTGGCGGACGCGGAGCATGCTTATCAACCGGCTTGGCCGCTTTGGTACCTGCGTCTTCATCGGGTTTTACGGCAACGGCAGCCACCAGCTTTTGAGCTTCGTCACGAGCCGCTTGAGCTGCAGCTTCGATAACAGCTCGGCGCTGGGCTTCTTCGTCACGACGAACTTGATCTTGTGCATTCAATGCAGCATTTTCGGCCTGATTACGCGAATTAGACACTTCCAATTTACGCAAGGCGTCATCACGTTCATCACTTTGCGGTGTTTCCATCGCGTCGCGTTTTACATAAGTCCGTTTTTGGCGCACTTCAATAGACACAGTGGTTTTGGCTTTACCGGCACTCACCGTTAGCTCTTCAACTTTGCGACGCTTGAGTGTGATTTGCTTAGGCGCTTCGCCTTCAGTGGTTTTTTCATCTTTGCCATGAGTACGGCGCAGGAAACCGAGCAATTTCATTTTCTCAGTACTACTGACCACCTGATCCGGCCCACTGAATGTCATGCCGGCACCTGACAGTTGCTCAAGCAACTTTTCGGTGGGCATTCCAAGCACTTTGGCCAGTGAACCTACGGTGACTTCAGACATGTTTTTTGTTTCCTAAGTAGGGCCGAGGCCCGTTTTATAAGCATGCAAATCGATACCAAATAACAGCAACGCAGCAAATTAGTCCTGACGAGCCGCCATGATCAAAGCAGCCGCTTGTGCTTCGTCCATTTCGACCATTTCCAGCAATTCAAACGTCGCCAGATCGGCAAGGTCTTGTCGGCTGATGACGCCATGACCGGCAATTGCGTAGGCCGTAGCTTCATCCATGCCTTCCACTGCCAGCAAATCTTCTGCCGGTTTGTGGTCTTCAATTTCTTCTTCAACGGCGAGTGCATCGTTGAGCAAGGCATCACGTGCGCGGGCACGGAGTTCTTCCACGATGTCTTCGTCAAAACCTTCTACCGCCAACAATTCAGCCGCTGGCACATAGGCAATTTCTTCAACGGTGCTGAAGCCTTCCGCGACCAGAATGCCGGCGATTTCTTCATCGACTTCAAGTTTGGCCATAAACAACTGACGGGCAGTTGCTTGTTCGGCATCGCTTTTCGCGCTGACTTGATCTTGCGTCATCACATTCAATTGCCAGCCAGTCAAACGGCTTGCCAAGCGCACGTTTTGGCCGCCTTTACCAATCGCCTGTGCCAATTTATCTTCGGCTACAGCGATGTCCATCGAATGTTTTTCTTCATCGACAATAATCGATTGCACTTCGGCCGGCGCCATGGCATTGATGACGAATTGGGCGGGATTGTCCGACCACAAAACGATATCAACGCGTTCGCCATTCAATTCATTCGAGACCGCTTGCACGCGCGAACCGCGCATACCGATGCAAGCGCCGATTGGATCAGTACGGTGATCGTGTGCAAGCACGGCGATTTTTGCACGATCGCCTGGATCTCGCGCAGCTGCTTTAATTTCTACCAAACCCTGGCCCACTTCCGGCACTTCGAGTTTGAATAATTCGATCATGAATTCTGGAGCGCTACGCGAAATAAATAATTGCGGGCCACGGGTTTCCGGGCGCACTTCAAGTAAATAACCACGTACGCGATCACCCGGACGCAGTACATCGCGTGGAATCGCTTTATCTTTTGGAATCACGGCTTCTGCATTGCCGCCAAGATCAACGAAAACATTGCCGCGTTCGGTGCGCTTTACAATACCGTTGATTAATTCGCCAACGCGATCCGCCCAGGCTTCGAGAACCTGTGCACGTTCGGCCTCACGCACGCGTTGCACAATAACTTGCTTCGCCGCTTGTGCCGAGATGCGACCAAATTCAGGGTTTTCGATTTGCTGTTCGATGAAATCACCGATTTGTGCATCTGCCTTTTCATCGACCGCGTCCATCATGCGGGTCATGCGATCTGGCGATTCCATGACGATGTCGTCGGCGATCACTTCCCAGCGACGGAAAGTTTCATAAGTGCCGTCTTTAGGATTGATGGAAACGCGCACGGCAACATCTTCGTCGTGATAACGCTTTTTAGCGGCCGATGCGAGGGCTGCTTCCATAGCTTCGATAATGACAATACGCGCGACGCCTTTTTCATTGGCGACTGCTTCCATTACCAGCAATAATTCCTTACTCATGTAACCGCTCCATCACAGGCTGTATGCCTTGAACTTAATCAGTTTTTGGGTCTTTGCGACGGCGTGAACCGCGCTCGGGTTTCTTTTCTTTCGATTCGCTCAGACCCATCGCTACGTAATCAGGGACTAAACGAGCTTTTTCAACATTGTCGAACGCGATTTCAAATTCGGCTTTTTCTTCGGCGATGGTGATCATTTCACCTTCAACCTTGGCAATACGACCTTGCACGCGACGACGGGCATTCTGCGGCAAGCGCAAATTGACTTTGACTTGCTCACCGATAAAACGGGTGAAATGTTCAGGCTTGAACAGAGGGCGGTCAAGGCCGGGCGAAGAGACTTCCAACGTGTAATTGCTGCTGATCGGATC
>JAYSXB010000133.1:0-1692 GCA_043717775.1 Arenimonas sp. | reverse complement strand
ACACGTGATTTAACGAACTGGCTGTTTGCCATACATCATCGAAGCCATCCAGGCGAACGCGATATTGAACCTGCTCCGGTGCTATGAAGGTGGGTGCTGAAAAAGAAAAATCGATTCGCCTTACACCGGGCCCAAAAAGACTTTTACCTGTATCCAATACAGGAATGCCATCGATGCTGATGGATTCGATCAATGTTACCGGCTTTGAATTAACCGGCTGCGGTTTTTTCAGGTCCAGCAGGGCCAGCCCACTGGAGGTCGAGTACCACAAATAATTCGCATCCAGCAGCATGACCGGACTGCCGCCGCCATTGCACTGCAGACGTGATAGCGGTCCCTGTGATTGATCGATGCCGCTAATGGAAAGCTCTTTTTCCGTGCCCATGGCAATACCATCGAGCTGTTTTCTGCTCAATCGTACAACACCTTTATTGGTGCAAATCCACAAGGTTTCGTTATCACCGGTTACGCCAAGAATCGGCACGTTGGGTATCCCGCGGGAAATGCCGATGGAAGTGACTTGGTCATTTTCTATTCGATACAGGCCATTGTCGGCAGCGGCCCATAAAACACCGCGCTCATCTTCGTAAAATGCAAAGGCATACTGCAAGTTGACACTGTCGTTTTTCCAGGCTTTTATCGCATCGTTTTCGATATAGAAAATTCCCGCCGTCGAGCCAATCCAGAGCCGTTTTTTCGAATCCAGAAACAAGGCACGCACAGCAAGCTCACTGCCGAACAACCTCGTAACCTTCTCGTTTTCAATCAGCGCGACGCCCCCGCCGGCTCTCGCTCCCAGCCCAGCCCACACACGATCACCATCGGCCACCAAACCGCGAACCTGATTGGAAGGCAAGCCCTGATTTCGGGTGATATGGCGAAATTTACCTCCCTGTAAAATGCTGATACCGGCATCGGCGGTACCAATCCACAACTCATCGGGCTTGCGTTGCATCAGGGAATAAATACTATCGCTGGCCAAACCTTGGGTGCGATTCCACTGTTGTATTTCATTGTTCTTGATGTGGTTCAGCCCGGCACTCGTACCGACCCAGGTACTGCCATCAACATCTTTCATCACGGCACGGACATAATCGTCGCTCAAGCCATTGTGTCTTGCGTAACGGGTTATCTGCCCTGTCCTGATACGCGTGACACCAAGATTGGTGCCGATCCACAAGCTTTTTTCACGGTCAAGAAACATCGTTGCAATACGGTTATTGACCAAACCGTTTTTTGTATCGAAATGTTCCAGCTTGCCATTGCACAGACAATAAAGCCCTTCGCTTTGTGTACCGAACATTAGGCGTTTGGGCGTTTCCACCAGGATTGATTCGACTTGATGGCGTCCGCCAACATCTTCACCACCGGGCACGGGTAAAAACATTTCATTGCTTTGCTTGAATAATCCCCGATCCGTCACCGCCAGCAGCTTGCCATCAAGATCTTTTGCAATGGCCGCCAGTGATTTGATGGGCTCTGAAAAAACCGGCACTAATTCAAAACGGCCCTTATTCAACCTGGCTAAACCGACACGCGTTGCCAGCCATATATTTCCTTGCCCATCTTGCTCGAAACCGAGCGCGCTATTTTTAGCATCCGGCAATTGCACCGGGTAACGCTTCAGGCTTCCGTCGGGTTCAAGCGACATGATGATTTTGGATGCCGCGGCAATCCTGATTCTTCCATCAC
>JAYSXB010000132.1:0-11280 GCA_043717775.1 Arenimonas sp. | reverse complement strand
AAGGTTCGGTCAAGAAGAACAAGCCTATTCGCGTATTGCGTAACAGTGTTGTCGTGTTCGAAGGCGAGCTGGAATCGCTGCGTCGCTTCAAAGACCTCGTTGAAGAAGTCAAGAGTGGTACCGAATGCGGTATCGCGGTTAAAGCCTACAACGACGTGCAACCCGGCGATCAAATTGAATGCTTCGAACGCATTGAATTTGCACGGACACTGTAAACGCAATGGCAAAAAAGAGCTTTCATCGTACCGATCGCGTCGCATCGCAACTGCGACGCGACCTGGGACTTATCGTTCACGCCGCCGTGCGTGAACATGGCCTGCCATCGGTCAGCGTGTCCGATGTCGAAATAACCCGCGACATGGCGCACGCCAATGTTTATGTAACGGCATTGCTGGGCGATAAAGGCCCGGTTGCCGTTAAAGCCCTGAAAGAATTGGCGCCGCAGCTTCGCTATAAACTTGCGCAGGCTGTGCGTATGCGTCACGTTCCCGAATTGCATTTCATGTATGACGACTCGGTGGATAAAGGCGAAAAAATCGAAGCCTTGCTGCGTGAGCTGCCGGAATCTGATCGGGTAGCTCCGAAAGAGCCGGATGAGCCCGACGATTCCGATGCGGAATCTGAAAAATAATATGCTCTCGTGGGAGCTGCTTTAGCAGCGATGCGATCATTCAGATTGCGAAGTCTTTAAATTCCAATCGCTGCTAAAGCAGCTCCCACAAGAGCTTTGCCATATGCAAAAACGTCCGCGAACAATATTTCGAAGCATCGACGGCATCGTCCTGCTCGATAAACCTCAAGGCCTCAGTTCGAACCAAGCCTTACAACGTGTTCGCCATTTATTTCGTGCAGAAAAAGCCGGGCATACCGGCAGTCTAGATCCGCTAGCGACCGGCTTGTTGCCGATCTGTCTTGGTGAAGCGACAAAAATTGCCGGAATTTTATTAGGCAAGAACAAAGCCTACGAAACCGTTGCGAAGTTAGGTGCGACTACCGATACCGATGACGCCGATGGTCAGATTTTGATTGAACGTGCAGTTCCGGAGTTCAGTCACGAAAAAATTCAAGCCCTGCTGCAAAGTTTTATCGGAAAAATCCAGCAACGACCACCGATTTATTCCGCACTGAAGCAAGGCGGCGAACCGCTTTATGCAAAAGCACGTCGTGGCGAAATAATTGACGTGCCATTACGGGAAGTTAATGTCGAAAGTATCGAGATAATCAATCTCGACGAAAAAGAAATTTCATTGCGCATCGTCTGTGGTTCCGGAACTTATATTCGCAGCATCGTTCGCGATTTGGGCGAATTGCTCGGTTGCGGCGCGCATGTCAGTGCATTACGTCGTCTTTGGGTGGCACCGTTTCTAGAGCCACAGATGCTCACGCTGGAGCAACTGCAAATGTTGGCCGAGCAGGGCGACGAAGCATTATTGCCGCGAGTGTTGCCGCTTGAGATCGGGCTGACGGGCTGGCCGGTACTTTGTCTGGACGAAGCTCAAATCAAGCGTTTCGGCCAAGGCCAGCGCTTATTCATCGCCGATTGCCAGATACTGGGCGATGTGAATGTTTGTGACGAAGCTGGACGTACGCTAGGGCTGGCCAGCCTGGACCCATACGGCGTATTGCAGGCAAAGCGGCTGTTTCGCTGGGCTGCTCAATCGTAGGAGGGCCGTAAGGCCCGAATTGTCTGGGAGTATTCGGGCCTTACGGCCCTCCCACGGTTTGTATTTACGCTTGTCTGCAAAGCCACCTAACCGCTATAATTGACCGGCTTGATTGGGGCTTTTCCCGACAAGCGCTCCCTTAACCGGCGAATGTTGCGGTGCGCTGCAAAGCGTTCCTGCGAATTACGCATCATCGAGATATTAAAAATGGCAGTTGATAACCAAAAAATTATGGCCGACTTCGGTCGCGTTGCGAACGATACCGGTTCACCAGAAGTGCAAGTAGCTTTGTTGACGGCACGTATCGAACACCTGACCGAACACTTCAAAGCACACAAGCACGACAATCACTCTCGTCGCGGTCTGCTGAAAATGGTCAATACACGTCGCAGCTTGTTGGCTTATCTGAAAAAGAAAGACGGCGAACGCTACAAGACTTTGATTGAGCGTTTAGGTTTGCGTCGTTAATAAAGAAATACCGTGCGGCGCAGAAATGCGCCGCATTTTTTTGAGAGTTATTTTGTAGAAACAAACTTCATAGATATAAATTTTTTAGAAATAAATCCGGAAGACGGGGTGTCTTCGGGAATACATTGAGAAAGGAAGATAATCGTGGCGAAAGTAACTAAAACATTCCAATACGGCCAACATCAGGTCACGCTTGAAACGGGCGAAATTGCACGTCAAGCCAGTGGTGCTGTGATCGTCAAAATGGCTGATACCGTGGTGTTAGTCACCGCTGTCGGTAACAAAAATGCGAAAGAAGGTATGGACTTCTTTCCGCTTACCGTCGATTACCAAGAAAAATTCTATGCCGGTGGCCGTATTCCGGGCGGCTTCTTTAAACGCGAAGGTCGTGCCACTGAACGCGAAACGCTGACCTCGCGTCTGATCGATCGTCCCATCCGCCCGCTGTTCCCTGAAGGCTTCCGTAACGAAGTGCAGGTCATTGCAACGGTATTGTCGATGAACCCTGAAATTCAGGCTGACATTCCGGCCATGATTGGTACCTCGGCAGCATTGATGCTGTCAGGTGTTCCCTTCGCTGGTCCCATCGGTGCAGCTCGCGTCGGTTTCGCGAACGGTCATTATTTGTTGAACCCCAGCATCACCGAGCTGACGACTTCGCAACTTGATTTGGTCGTTGCCGGTACTGCGAACGCAGTATTGATGGTGGAGTCGGAAGCGAAGGAATTATCCGAAGAAATCATGTTGGGTGCGGTGATGTTCGGTCATCAACAACAACAAGCTGTCATCAACGCGATCAACGAATTCGTTGCTGAAGTCGGTGTCGATGCCTGGAAATGGCAGGCGCCGGTGGCGAACGACAATATGGTCGCCACTTTGAAAGAAGCTATTGGCGATCGTTTGTCAGCCGCTTTCCAAATTCGCAACAAGCTGGAACGTCGTGATGCTATTTCTGCTTTGAAAAAATCAGTCATGGAATCCATCAAAGAAGCTGCCGAGGCGAACGCCTGGAATTCCGGCGAATTAAGCAAAGAATTCGGTGAACTGGAATACAGCACTATGCGTGCATCGGTGCTTTCCACCAAGATCCGTATTGATGGTCGCGACCTAAGCACCGTGCGCCCAATCACCGTTCGCACCGGCGTATTGCCGCGTACCCATGGTTCGGCTTTGTTTACTCGCGGTGAAACCCAAGCACTAGTCGTGCTGACATTAGGCACCGCGCGTGACGGTCAGATTATTGATGCTGCCGAAGGCGAATCGAAAGATCATTTCCTGTTCCATTACAACTTTCCTCCGTATTCGGTCGGTGAAGCGGGCCGCATGATGGGTCCAAAGCGTCGCGAAATCGGCCACGGCCGTCTCGCTAAACGTGGCGTGCAAGCTGTTATGCCTACCATGGAAGCTTTCCCTTACACCGTTCGTTGTGTGTCGGAAATTACTGAATCCAATGGCTCATCATCGATGGCATCTGTCTGCGGTTCCTCGCTCGCCATGATGGACGCTGGCGTACCAATCTCGGCACCCGTGGCCGGTATTGCCATGGGTTTGATCAAAGAAGGCAGCGACTATGCCGTGTTGTCCGACATCCTCGGTGATGAAGATCATTTGGGCGATATGGATTTCAAAGTTGCCGGTAGCCATAAAGGTATCTCGGCACTGCAAATGGATATCAAGATCGACGGTATCACCGAAGAAATTATGAAAGTCGCTTTGGCGCAAGCTAAAGATGGCCGTATTCATATCTTGGGCGAAATGGCGAAAGCCATGACCGCGCCACGTGCCGAGCTATCCGAATTCGCTCCACGTTTGCTGACCATGAAAGTGCATCCGGACAAAATTCGCGAAGTTATCGGCAAGGGCGGCGCCACGATTCAAGCCATTACCAAAGAAACCGGCACCCAGATCGATATTAAAGACGACGGTACTATCACGATCGCTTCGGTCAATCTGGCTGCTGCAGAAGCCGCTCGTGCCCGTATTGATCAAATAGTGTCCGACGTTGAACCTGGCCGTATCTACGAAGGTAAAGTTGCCAAGATCATGGACTTCGGTGCATTCGTGACCATCCTGCCGGGTAAAGACGGCTTGGTCCACGTATCGCAAATCTCCGATGAGCGCGTCGAAAAAGTTTCCGACAAGCTTAAAGAAGGCGACATCGTTAAGGTAAAAGTATTGGAAGTCGATAAACAAGGCCGCATTCGTTTGTCGATGAAAGCGGTCAATGAAGGTGAAGATCAAGCAACTGCGACAGAAGCTTGATTTTTAATTAACTTTCGATAGAAATAAAAATAGCAATAAAAAAATGCGGACTTCGGTCCGCATTTTTCTTTAAGAAAATAGAAGAGAACAAAATGAAAAAAATATTAATCGCACTTGCCATTATGGTTGTGCTTGCCGTGCTTTACAAACAAAGCCAGAGTGGCGGTGTTAGCTTGCCATTTATGCGCGTGCATATGGTGAATCCATTGCCGCAAAGTTCGCCTATCTATCAACAGCATCAAGCTTTCGTTGATAAGTTTAACGCCAATGATAAGATCATTGCGAAATTCGGCGGCACCATCTCGAGCAAGGGCTTGTTTGCCATTCAAAGCGAAATGCATCGACGCGGCGCGTTGACGTTGCCGCGCAAACAAATTATCGCCGAGAACAGAGCCATGGTCGCCATGATGGCACGCTTGCCGCAACGCAGTTGTGCAAAATTGGCAAGGCCACGCGATGATTATGACGAGGCTCTTACTATGGATGTGCTTAGCGCGCTCGAAAGATTACCGGCTAAACATCATAAATCCTTGACCGACTTTATGTACGACGCCATGGTGGCCGACGTGGAAAATGCACCTGCTATTGCGGTAGATGAAGGAAATTATCAGGCGGCATTGCGTGACTTGGGCCGTACTTATCATGGTGAATCGGCAGAAAAACTTATGGCCGTTTTTGCAAATGTTAATGCAGCAAATGATGCCGATGCTTGCTGGGCAATCAACAGTTTAATGACTGCTGCAGAAGCGATGCCGGCAAACTATACTGAAGCACTGATGCGACATTCCTGGAGCAAATAACCATGACGCCAATCAAAATAAAATTCAGGAAGCTTACTTCTTTTGTTTTATTTCTGACTGGCGTGCTTTGGGCGCTGCCAATGAGCTTGATTGGTTTGACGGCTGGACTCTTCACCATGCTGTTTGGTTCAAGCTTGCGATATTCAGACCATGCGCTGGTGTTTTCGAGTTTTCCATTCGGCCCCGGTGGTGCCATTACGTTCGGAAATGTCATTCTAAATACGGCGAAAGATCTTGATGCCGTCGTTACCACCTATCAATGTCGTGCCGACGGCAATCGCAATGACTGCATTCGTATTGGTAACCATGAGCGTGCCCATGTTTATCAATACATGGCGCTGGGAATATTCTTCCTGCCGATTTATTTTATCTGCGGCGGCATTAGCGTAAAAAACCCGATGGAGCGTGCAGCAGACCGCTTTGCCATGACGGGCAAGGGCTGGTGGCCTTGGGGAAACACGTAGCCCGGGTCATGGCTCCATCTGACCCGGGGAATCTGCGTGTCGTGGATAGCATGCATAGGTTCATCAGTACATGATTATTCACCGAGCTTTAATAACGGGTCAGGTGAAGCCATGACTCGGGCTACGCTCTTGATAATAATTTTCGGAACGGCAATAAGATCAAACTGACAACTCGCGCCAGCAGACTGAAAAGCCAATAGAGGGTAACCAATAGCAGTACTACAGTGGCAAACAACGCGCCGACCAGGATTGAAAACAGGTTTTTTATCATGAATGCCACCACGGATTTGATTGGGATTAAAACTGGGTAAAGACGGTCATCCAATAGAGTTGCGTAAAGTACGAAAGGGTTCAAATATTATGCGTGCAGCGCTGTGGTGCTCATCTTCTCATTTATAATCTCGCATTGGTGGCCACACCGCAACGGACCCAATCATGAGCGAACAGGAAATGCAGGTACCGAGCACAGCTTATATTCCGGAGCTGCATGCATTTCGCGGCTTCGCGATTCTGGATATTGTGTTGCTTCATGCCTTTGCCGGAGCGGTATATTTCTTCGCTGCACCCTTGCCTCAAGGCTTGGCCGCATTGCAACTGAAGTATCTTTCCGAGACTCTTTTTCATAGTGGTACGATTTATTTTGCATTGATTTCCGGTTTACTTTTTACCGCGGTACTGGAACCCCGCGGATGGCGGCGCTTCACCATTGATAAAATCACCAAGGTATTACTGCCTTACGCTTTTATGAGCCTCGTGTTTACCCTGATTGTCATGGAGCCTGGAGTTGGGCTAAAAGTCCGGAATTATGGTTGGACTAAGTTCATGCAGACTTATTGGCAGAATATGCTCAATGGCAGTGCATTGAATAATTATTGGTATATTCCAGTGGTCCTGGTGCTCTTTGCCTTGACCCCTCTATTGCTGAAACTTTTACGAAGTCGCTTCGGTAAAGTGTTTCTGCCGGTGTTTGCCTTGATGCCGTTATTTCTGTCGCGTACGGGTTCCGATATCACGCTGCAGATGATTGGCCATTTTGTCGGTATCTATGCTCTAGGCCTGTATCTCGGTGAAGATTATCAACGTACGCGTCAGCTGTTGACACGCTGGCGATCATCAATCTGGATTGTTGCTGTAATCACTTCGATTATTCTATTTTACCTGTACGAGAGTAATTTTGAATTCCTTGGCAGCGTGTCATTGCGTGAGTCGCTTTTTTATATTCAGCGTATCGCAATTGCAGGTGGTGTGATCAATGCATTGCATCGTTACGAAACCCGTCTGCCAGTCTGGCTCGATAAGATTGCCGATCAGGCTTTTGCCATTTACTTTTTGCATCTGTTCTTTTTGCTGGTTTTTTGTCACTACCTTCTGGGTTGGTTTGACGTTCCAATGGATACAGGCAGTATTTTGCTTGCTGCCCTTGCCATGGCTTTGGCTGCTTTGCTCGCTTCGATGGGCATTTGTTATTTACTAGAAATACTGGTCGGCAAGCACTCACGCTATATTCTGGGTGCCTGAGAATTTTTTAGACGCAATTTTTCGGACAATAAAAAGGCGCCTATTCAACATGGCGTCTTTCAATTCAACTATTAGTTTTATAGTTTTACAGCGTCTATTTAACAATGCAGCCTTCGGTTTTAGGGCAATAAAAAAGCGCCTATTCAACATGGCGCCTTTCAGTTCAACTATTAGTTTTACAGCGTCTATTTAACACTGCAGCCTTCGGTTTTAAAACTCGAGACTGCGATATCCGTATAACTATGCTGGTGCCGAAGGAGAGAATCGAACTCTCACAAGGGGTTACCTCGGCGGATTTTGAATCCGCTGCGTCTACCGTTCCGCCACTTCGGCACGAAGTGAGTGCGAATTATAGCAAAAATTTTGCAAATGTCAGCGACATTCGATGGTATCAAGGCAAAGTGTTTTCTTTTTACGTAAGTACCAACCGTCCGCTTGTGGCTCGAAGGTGGCGCAATCATTCATGGCGGCTTGATAAATATGCAGCGAAATAGCGATCTGCTTTTCATTCGGATTGCGAATGGTGTGGTATTCGTGAGGTGGCAACAGACTACCTGCGGTGCCAGTGCCAGCGGTTAGGGTTTCATGCATGGAGAAGTGGTGCAGGTCGCCGTTCACTTGTTCAAGCTCGTAGCGAACGATTTCCAGATGCCCCTGCCATACGCCTTCGACACACCAGAGTCCGCAGTGGTCATGAATCGGCGTGCCTTGGCCCGGCGCCCAAGTCATGGCGACGATGCTGACGCCGCCCTCGGGATAAGCAAATAATTCACGGCGTGCGTAATGGCCTTCTACCGGCTCGAATACGCAATCGGGCAAGAACACGACTTTGTCGCGGATCAATCGACAAAGGCCATCGCGCAAAGATTCGGTAATGGCATCGTGCTTGCCCAGTGCCATGGCCTGGTCGATCATGCCGAGCAATGCGTCGCGGCCAGTAAATGTGGGGTAATCGTTCATGACACTAGTCTATAGCTTTGCCAAGAAGCCCGCGATAGCGGGACTGAATCGTTCAATATCGACCAGAAATGCGTCGTGCCCTTGCGGCGATGGCAAGGGCGCGAATTCAGCTTCACAGCCGCCTGCACGCAGACCTTCGGCAATTTGTTCCTGTTGTTGAAGCGGAAACAGAATATCGGTATGAACGCCGATCGAAAGCGCTTTTTCAAGCTTGATGGATGCCAATGCGCGCATAACATCGCCCTGGCCATATTCGGCTGCATCAAACCAATCCATCGAGCGGCTTAAATATAAATAACAGTTCGGGTCGAAATGATGCACGAAGCGCCTTGCATGGCCTTCAAGATAACGCTCAACTTCAAATTCCAAACCAAACGGGTCGTCATCAAAACATTCGCTGTCAAAACGCACGCGGCCAAAACGGCCGTCCCATTCCATGGCGGAACGATACGTCACCACGCCGAGTTTACGTGCCATTCGCATACCATTTTCGGGATACTGCTCTTCGGTGTATTCACCCTGATTCCAATGTGGGTCCAGACGAATCGCTTCGCGCTGCAAGGAACGAATCGCAATCGAAAACGGCAAGGCGCGAGCACTACCCGACACATTGATATGCGAGCGAGCGCTACCAGGATGCAATAATAAATAAGCTAGTGCGGTCATACCGCCCATCGAGTTACCAATCACGCAGGCCACATAAGTAACACCTAATGCTTTGACCACTTCAAACGCAGCATTGGCGCCGTCTTCAATCGAAAGCTCCGGGAAATCCAGACAATAAGTTTTATGGGTGAGTGGATTGATCGAAGCCGGTCCAGTTGAACCTTTGCAACTGCCCAGTGAGTTCACACAAATAACAAACCAGCGATTTGTGTCGATGGCTTTACCGGGGCCAAGCATGGCTTCCCACCAGCCGGCTTCGGTATTGTTTGAATGAGATGCGGCATGCGCATTCGGTGACAAGCCGGTCAGAATTAATACCGCATTGGTTTTTTCGCTATTAAGTTCGCCCCATGTTTCATAGGCCATGCGAGCGCCAACTAATTCACCGCCGCGTTTCATTTTAAAAGGCGAGGGCAGCGCAACATAAGATGAATTTTTCGGAATAAACTCGGTCATTGTTTTACTCGCGATAATTTTATTTCGACAATATTCTTCGTCCTAGTTTCAACGACAACTGCCTCTGCTTCAATATCGCCAGCCTGAGAATTGGCCACGCCTTGTAATGAAATTCGCGCAGAAAGTGATACTTTTTCTTGCGAGGACAAATTGGCCGTTGGCATCAAGCTGTCGCTGTCGCTTAATTCAAGTTCAATGGGAAAACTGCTTACCTCGATGCGTTTTGCAGCAACGGGTGGCCCGTCGCCACTGATCGATTTGGCAAACACGAACAATACCGCGCCGGGCTTGACAGCGGCGGCGACAGATTTGTCGAGCGATACCTGCACCTTGATATGGGATGCATTTGAATTTGCACTCGACTGAGTTTCGGTGGCTTCAAGCGGCGGCTTGTTTTGCTGAGCGCGTGCAATATTGATTTGTTCGCGTAGCGCAACGGCGGCTTCAGCATCGAGTTTTGGCAGCAATTTATTTAGATAAATTTCAGCTTGTGCCGAATCACCCTGTTGTAAATAATGCATGCCGATGAAAAACATGGCACGCTCATGTTCGGGGTTTTCTGAAAGTGCTTGTTTCAATAAGGCAACAGCTTCATCAGAAAAAGTTCGGGTACCAGAAGCACGCATCATGGCTTCGGCGCGCTCGGTTTTTAAATCCGGATTGCCGGGCTCGAGCATTACCGCTTTTGCAAAAGCTTGGTTCGCGGCTTCATAGTTTCCAATAGCCATTTGGGTGCGCGCCAATAAAACCCAGCCTTCAAGATTGTCGGGTTTGGATTTTAATTCAGCTTCAAGATTGGCGATGGCAGTATTGATGTCTGTCGTGGGTGCATTTTTTGTAATCTCCGACACTGGAGCTGCATCAAATGCCTGTGGGTTCCCGACATGCCTATAAAGTGCAAAGGTCAGCAATGGAAGGCCAATAGCCAGTAACAGGGCGAGTTTGCGCTGTGTCTTAAATAATGGAGCGGTCGCGAAGCCCAATGCAATCAAGATTAAAATGGCGGCGAAAATAATAAAAAGACTCATCACCATTCCTGCTTTTCATCGTCTGGCACGGTATTGGCCGACATGGCAACGCTGCGTTTTTTTACGATAATAAAAATACTGACGGCGCCAATACCAAGCATTAATAATGGTCCAAACCAGAGTAGCCAAGTGCCAGGTCGCATTGGCGGTTCGTACAAAACAAAATCGGTATAGCGGCTCACCATAAACTGTTTTATTTCGGTGTCGGTTTTTCCTTCACGGATTAAACTCAATAATTCTATCCGCAAATCTTTTGCAATCATGGCATTGGAATCGGCCAAGCTTTGGTTTTGACACATCACGCAGCGTAGTTCGGCGGCTAATGCGCGAAAACGCTGTTCTTCTTCTGCACTGCGATAGTCCATGGGATCTATGGCAAATAGTGATTGGCTAAAAACTAAGAGCATTAGAAAGAAGATTTTTTTCATTGTGCCGATTCCAGTGCCGGCAGAATTTCTTGCTGAATTATTTCCGGTGTAATCGGGCCGACATGTTTCCAACGCACTATACCCTTTGCATCCACTAAAAAGGTTTCTGGTGCGCCATAAATTCCCCAATCTAAAGCCACACGGCCGGGCTCATCGAACAAAATCACATCGTAGGGATTGCCAAATTGCTGCAGCCAATTATTTGCAGCCTCGGTTTCGTCTTTGTAATTGTAGCCAACAACTTTGACTTTTCCGCTTTTTGCCAGCTCGGTAATGATCGGATGTTCTATCTGGCAGGCAGGACACCAGCTGCCCCAGACATTTAATAAATAAGCTTGGCCTTTGAGGTCGCCCGTATTCATTTTTTTTGTGGGTTGATTAAGCACCGGCAAGGAAAATTGCGGAGCCGATTTCCCAATCAGTGGCGATGGGATCGCGCTATTGTCTTTGCCTGAATTCATGCGTATGCCGACAAACAGCAAGAGCGCCAAACCAATAAAAGCAATCAGTGGAAGCAAGCGTGCCATCATGTGTTTGCCTCGACATCATGCTGGCGCTTAAAGCGT
>JAYSXB010000131.1:0-1699 GCA_043717775.1 Arenimonas sp. | reverse complement strand
CGCCACTACAAATTTCGGAATGGACAAGCCCAGCCCTGCGGTAAACATCAATACGCGATCAAGCTTGCTGCCTGCGCGCAATGCAGCCCAAACACCCAAAGGTATTCCGATTAAAAGTGATAACAACAAAGCCGCACTGCCGTTAATGAAGGTCACCGGAAAACTACTGGCAATAAGCTCTGTGACGCGATAATCGGTGTATTGGAACGAGGGGCCAAGATCGCCGTGAATCACGTCGCCCAGCCATGCTGTGTATTGCGAAAACAATGGCTGATCCAAACGATATTGTTCGTTCAATGCCGCTTGCACTTCCGGCGGTGCGGTTTTTTCATTATCGAATGGGCCGCCCGGCGCGCTGCGCAATAAAAAGAAACATAGCGTGGCGAGTAACCACAAGGTAAGCACGGCTTCGAGAATGCGCGATAGCCAGAGTTTCATGGCTTTGCTGCCTGCAAACTTAAAAAACGGCTAGGATGTTGATCCAGTAAATTGGCTTCAAAGCCTTTTACTTGCGGGTTAACCAAATGTTTGGAAACATAAAAATAAACCGGGATGATGGCATGCTGCGATAATAATTTTATTTCAGCTTGTTGCATAAGTAAGGTGCGCTGGCGTGCAGTGCTGGCTTGGTCGGCTTGCTGCATCAAGCCGTCATATTGCGCGTCATTGAATCCGCTCCAGTTCACCACATTGCCGCTTTGGAAATTCGATAGAAAATTCCGGGCATCGTTCACGTCGGCAATCCATCCGCCACGAAACACCTGCGTGATCACTTTTTGTTTCCGGTTATTGACGAATACTTTCCATTCTTCATTTCGTAATCGGACTTGAATGCCGAGTACGTCGCGCCACATGGCGGCCACGGCCAAAGACAAGCGGCGATGTGGTGTGGAGGTGTTGTAGCGCAATTCAATTTCCAAGGGTTTGTTTGCATCGTAACCGGCTTCAAGCAGTTTTTTTCGCGCCAGGTTTTCACGCTGGGCTTGGGTTAATTTCGACCAATTCAATGTTACCGGTGAGTAATCTGCTGTTCCAGGCGGCACTAAAGCATAGGCAGGCTTCTCGCCAAAGCCGGTGATATAGCGCGTGATTTTTTCGCGATCGATTGCCAGCGATAAAGCTTCACGCAGCGCAGGATTATTTTTTAATGGCGGCTGTGTAAGATTAAAGCCGAACCAGAAGCTGCCAAGATAAGGCGAAAGGCGAAGCTGCGAACCAAACTTTTGTTTCAATGCAGTCAGTGGCTGCGGCGGCAAAGTTTCGGTGATATGCAGACCACCGGATTCAAAACGCTTTAGCTCGCTTGACGCATCTTCGGTCACATGAAAACGTATATTGGCAATGCTGGCTTGCTGGCGAAAGTTCGGGTTGCGCTCCAGTTTGACGAATGACTGCGGCGTCCACGCTTGCAAGCGATACGCGCCATTGCTTACCAGATTCCCGGGGCGCGTATGTTGCGCGGCAAATTTTTCAATTGCCGGTAAATAAACCGGATACGCCGTTGGCAAAGTCAGTAATTGTAAAAGTGCAGCACTGCGTTTTAGTTTGATAACAACAGTGTATTCATCCGGCGCTGAAATGCCCAGTTCAGTCGGTGGTTTTTCGCCGCGCATTATTTCGGCAGCATTGTTGATGGCTTCAAAATGTTCCGCGAACGGCGCCGCTGTGATAGGTGTAAACGCGCGTTGAAAACTGTGCA